>JAEUVI010000553.1 GCA_016787105.1 Chitinophagaceae bacterium
TAACAACCTCCTCGTAAGTATCGTCGTTCATAATTACCAGCCGGTATCGGTTTCTCAGGCGCTGTAAAGTGGAGCCTGCTTCCAGATTTGCCATAGTCCCAGTTTAAGAAATTAAAGGTAAGGAATGACTTCGGCTTTTACCGACCTTCCGCCTTGTAAATCAACATAAAAAAAGTGCTTTCCGTAAAATAAAATACCTGAATTTCAGTTATTAAGACTTAGATTTTCCCTCGTCAAAATGCGAACAAACCGAAATATTTTATTTACCGGCCTTTTTTTATTTTTCAACATCGCATCTTTTTGCCAGTTGGGGTTCTCGTTTGACATCAAAAAACCCAAACCTTTCGAAGATCGGGTACTGCGTTCTGAAAAAACTAACAAAACCAAGTTCAATAAGCCCCGTCATTTTATTCAAAACACATTTACGCACTACAATTATTTCTTTAACGCAAATAATAAGCTGAATGAGGTGCTGACCCAGGCTAAATTATCGCACAAAGATGATTATTCACAGCTACTCACCTTTTACAACTATACGCTGGACGAGGTTTCGCAGTATAAAACGGAGTTGGATTCACTGGTTTATAAAGCACAAACCGCTATCGTATTACATGATCTCCGGAATGACTGGATAGATAATATGTACCTCATATGGGGAGCGGCTTATTATTTGAGGAAAGATTTTGATTCCGCTTATCTTACTTTTCAGTTTATTAACTACGCTTTTGCACCCAAGGAAAAAGATGGCTATTACAGGTACATCGGTAGTAAAGCAGATGGGAATGTACCAACCAATATCGCCAACAAAGAGAAGAATACACTGCCGAAAAGAATTTTCTCAGAACCACCGAGCCGCAATGACGCTTTCATCTGGCAGGTACGCACACATATTGCGAGGGAGCAATATGCCGAAGCATCCAGCCTTATTTCTCAATTAAAAAATGATCCGGTATTTCCGGAACGGCTAAGAAATGACCTGGAAGAAGTACAGGCATTGTATTTCTATCAGCAAAGCATGTGGGATAGTTCAGCACTGCACCTTACCAATGCATTAAGCACAGCCGTCAATAAGAATGAAAAAGCAAGATGGGAATACCTGATTGCACAAATGTATGAGAAGAGTAACCGGCTTACTGATGCGCAGGATTTTTACACAAAAGTAATCAGCCATACTACTGACCCGGTATTGGAAATATATGCACGCCTGAGTTCTATACGTGTAAATAAAGATGGCGGCGATAATTACATTGATAAAAACATAGAAGAGCTATTGAAGATGGGCCGCAAGGATCGCTATCTTGATTATCGTGATATCATCTTCCTGATGGCAGCGCAAATGGAACTCGATCGTAAAAACATTGATGCAGCTGAAAAATTATTATTGAAAAGCACATCATACAACTACGGCAACTCCAATCTTCGAAACAAAGCTTTCCTGCAGTTAGCAGATATATCTTTTGCAAAAAAGAAATACCGCCAGGCTGCTAATTATTACGATAGCCTGCAGTTTGCTGACCCCTCACTACCAGATCCGGATAAAATACAGGCGAGAAAAGATGTGTTGACAAAAATTGCTTTTGATATGGAAACCATCGAAAGACAGGATAGCCTGCAACGGCTCGCTGGTATACCGGAAGATGAGCGGAAATCATTTGTAAAAAAATTAGTTAAGAAACTACGCAAAGCACAGGGATTAAAAGACGAAGACTTTAGATCTAAAGAAGGTTTGTCTTCTTCGCCACAGGGTGGCACACAAGCTGAATTATTTACTTCCACAGGAAAAGGTGAATGGTATTTTTATAACCAGGCTGCAAGAACTAAAGGTTCCGGCGACTTTAAAGCCAGGTGGGGCAATCGCCCTAATGTAGATAATTGGCGAAGATCGGGCGCTATCTCAGGCATATCGGGCAGGCCAAACCGAAATAATAATAACAACATGGCCCTGCCAGGCGCGAAACAAGATAACCAACCAGCAGAACTTACTTTCGATGCATTATATGACAACATCCCACTGACCCCCGAAAAAACAAAAGCATCAAATGATTCTATACAGAATGCACTATTTGATTTAAGCAACCTGTATGCAGAGCAATTAGAGGATTGCGCGGCTTGTATTGAAACATCCGAAACATTGCGCCAGCGCTTCCCTGAGTTTGATAAAATGGATCAGGTATTATTCCATCTATACTATTGTTACAAAAAGAATGGAGAAACCGCAAAGTCAGATGAGTTGAAAAAAATAATGACAGAACAATACGGCAAGAGCAGTTATACCAATATTGTAGAAACTGGAAAGAACCCCGCTATTCCAAAAGAAGAACCGGAACCAACCAGGTTATATGAAGGTATTTACGATTTGTTTATTGAGGGTAATTTTGAAGAAGCGATTGCACGCAAAAAAACTGCTGACAGTTTATACGGCAACGGATACTGGACACCTCAGCTGCTATATATACAGGCAGTATATCATGCCAAGCAGCGCGAAGACAGCGCTGCGCAAAGCGTTTTATCACAGATAATTTCATTACATCCTAATTCCACGCTTGCATCAAAAGCACAAACGCTGATGAATGTACTCAGCCGCCGTAGTATTATAGAAAATGAACTGGCAAATATGGTAATTGAAATGCCTGTAGAAGATACTACTGTTAAGAAGAAAGAAGAAGTAATAGTTGCATCGCCTGTTATTGAAGAAAAAGCGCCGGCAGCAAAAAAAGATACCGGGGCTGTAACGAAAAACGAACCTGAGAACAAACCTGCAGTTCCGAATAAAACGATTACCACTAAATCAGCAACTGATTCAATAGCCGTAAAAGTAACACAACCGCCATTGGCTGGTTACGACTACAACCCATTGGATAAACACTATGTGATCATTACACTGAATAAAGTAGACAATGTATTCCGCAACGAAGCAAAAAATGCATTTGGCATTTACAATCGTGAGAAATATTATAACCGCCAATTTGAATACAGTACAGTAGATATAGACGCAGAAAATAAATTGTTATTAATCGGAAGCTTTGATAATGCACAGGATGCTATTGATTACCTGGCACAGGCAAAACCCGTGGCAAACACCCGTATCATGCCCTGGCTGAAGCCCGAGAAATATTCCTTCTCCATCATTAGTGCGCACAACCTGGAAGTATTAAAAACCAGGCCGTTATTGGACGAATACCGGAAATTCACTGATAAATACTGGCAGGGCAAATTTTAACCTAACTGTTGCGGTCAATTTCATAGATTTGGCACATAATCAAACAGGCGGCCATACTATTAATTTTTACACCACACTGCCTTAATTATTTAATACTATGAAGAAATCCGTTCGTATTTTCTGGCGTATTTTTTTAATTGGTTTTGCAGCATTGATAGCAATTGTGATGCTGGCCAATTTTGGTGTATTTGGCAAAATGCCTTCACTCGAAGACCTGGAAAATCCTACACTTCTCCAGTCATCAGAAGTAATAGCCGCGGATGGTACGCTGATGGGAAAGTATTACCGGGAAAACGGCAACCGCAGTAATGTAGATTATAAAGACATTTCAAAAAATGTAATCAATGCTTTAGTTGCTACAGAAGATAAAAAATTTTATGAGCATTCCGGTGTGGATTTAAAATCGACTGTACGTGCTGTAGTTTTATTAGGCAGCGATGGTGGCGGCAGTACCATCACACAACAGTTAGCCAAAACCTTATTAGGCCAGGGCAGCCGCAATATCTTTAAGCGTGTAATTGAAAAAATAAAAGAATATATCATTGCGATAAAGCTGGAGCGGAATTTCACAAAAGAAGAAATACTTGCACTATACCTCAACGCCGTTTCTTATTCACAAAATGTTTTTGGTATCCGCAATGCATCACGCACATTTTTTCAGAAAGAACCTGACCGCCTAAACGTGCAGGAAGCAGCGCTGCTTGTAGGCATGGTGAATGGTCCCGGCATATATGATCCGCTACGGTATCCAAAAAAATCATTGGATAGAAGGAACCTTGTTATCAATCGTATGCTGGAGCAAAATTTTGTAAGCACTGCAGATGCCTCAAAATTCAAAGCAATGCCGATAGATATGAGCCATTTCAAAAAAATGGATGAGAATACCGGCTATGCACCTTACTTCCGTGAAGTTCTAAAAGATGAAATACGCGGCGCTTTAAAAGATATAAAAAAATCAGATGGCGATGCTTACGATATTTATGAAGATGGTTTAAAAATTTACACTACCATCAATCCAAAAATGCAGGAATACGCGGAAGAAGGAATGGCGCAATGGATGCCTACGCTGCAAAAAGCATTAAACGCACAGAGCTTTATAAAAAACGGTAAGGTATGGAAGGAACATGAGAACGTGCTGGACGCTCAGATAAAACAAAGCGAACGCTGGAAAAACGGAAAAGAAGATGGATTGTCTGATAAAGAACTAAAAGCCTCATTCAATGTAAAAACAAAGATGAAAGTATTTGCATGGAATGCAAAGCGTGAAAAAGATACAGTGATGACACCACTTGACTCTATCAAATACTGCCGCCAGATGATGCAGGCTTCATTCCTGGTAATGGACCCGGTAACTGGCGAGGTAAAAGCGTGGGTAGGTGGCATAGGTTTCAAGACTTACAAGTACGATCATGCGAATCTGAAAACGAAGCGCCAGGTAGGCTCGACAATAAAACCATTGCTATACACACAGGCTATGGAAGAAAGGGGCTTTACTCCCGAAACGATATGTGAAAACCAGGCACAG
>JAEUVI010000569.1 GCA_016787105.1 Chitinophagaceae bacterium
ATTGGTATGCTGATATTGGTGTGGAAATAAGTTGCGCTGGGTTTATTCAATAAGTGTGAATATGGATGCGGGGAAATTGCTATTTCTTCTTCGGCTTTCCAGGTTTGAAGCTTCCTTGCGCTGCAGTCCACCAGGGATGAATTTCATAATTTAATCGCCCTGCCGCAATAGCAGGATCTGTTTGTAAAAGTTTTTCTACTTCTTCTTTTGTTTCGCATCCGCTAGCTATCGGATCAAAAATGAAAATACCTTTCCAGTTGCCATCATCACCAAATGGCCCGGCCACTTTTAACTTGCCTTCATAATAAAGCTTGCTGATATTCGCCATATGCCCTTCCTGGATTTTTGCCGCGGTAGCCGAATCCTGCGAACGGTTAGTTCCGGTTGTCAGCATTACAAACCAGTATTGCCTGATTTCTGGGTTTGCTTTATTATTATCCTTTTGGGCAAATAAATCATTGTTGGAAAGTGATAGCAATACAAGCAACAGAGCAGTTAATTTTTTCATACAATGAAATTTTGGACAAAGTAGGAAAATTGCCCGGAGCACGGTGCTGAATAGCGATAAAGGCGTAAAAGTGAGTGACACAACCGGAGATAATCAGGGCGAAACAGCCGGTTACAAAAACAACTGAACGGAGATTATAAACAGCAAACTTTCTAATACCTTTGCGGCAAAATAAAAAGATTGCTATGGCAGCCCGTACGGATCAATTTGTAAGCCCCGATTATTATTTGCTCGACGAGTTATTGACTGATGAACATAAACTGGTTCGTGAGTCGGTGCGTAATTATGTGAAGAAGGAAATTTCACCTATTATAGAAGACTATGCACAAAAAGCTGAGTTTCCAAAACAGATCGTAAAGCAATTGGGCGATTTAGGATGTTTCGGCCCTACAGTACCTGAGCAGTATGGCGGTGGTGGCTTGGATTATATTTCTTATGGATTAATGATGCAGGAGTTGGAAAGAGGAGATAGCGGTGTTCGTTCAACAGCTTCTGTACAGGGGTCGCTGGTTATGTTTCCCATTTATCAGTATGGTAGCGAAGAGCAACGTAAAAAATATTTGCCAAAACTGGCAAGTGGTGAGTGGCTGGGTTGTTTTGGGTTGACAGAACCTAATCATGGAAGCGACCCGAGCAGTATGCTTACTAATATTAAAGATGCAGGCGATCATGTAATATTGAATGGTGCAAAAATGTGGATTAGTAACGCACCTTTTTCGCAGGTAGCAGTAGTATGGGCGAGAGATGAAGAGAATGTAATAAGAGGAATGATTGTAGAAAGAGGAATGGAAGGATTTACTACTCCCACCACACATGGTAAATGGAGCTTACGGGCAAGCGCAACCGGTGAGCTGGTTTTTGATAATGTAAAGGTGCCGAAAGAAAATATTTTTCCTAATGTAAAAGGATTGAAAGGGCCATTGGGTTGCCTGACAAAAGCAAGATATGGTATCGCATGGGGTGCAGTAGGAGCAGCAATGGATTGTTATGATACAGCTTTGCGCTATTCGCAGGAAAGGGTACAGTTTGGAAAACCGATTGGCGGTTTTCAGTTGCAACAGAAGAAACTGGCAGAAATGGTAACAGAGATTACAAAAGCACAATTACTCAACTGGCGCCTTGGGGTATTGATGAATGAGGGCAAGGCAACACCGCAGCAGGTAAGCATGGCGAAAAGAAATGCCTGTGAAATAGCAACCAACATTACACGTGATGCAAGGCAGATGCTGGGAGGTATGGGCATTACCGGAGAATATTCCGTAATGAGGCATATGATGAACCTGGAAAGCGTAATCACATACGAGGGTACACATGACATTCATTTGCTGATAACAGGAATGGATGTAACAGGGTTTAATGCATTTAAATAATTACCCCTTTAGGGGACATGGGCATGAAAATCTTTCTCATCGGTTTTATGGGTACTGGTAAAACGCACTGGGGTAAGCGCTTAAGCGAAAAATTGCATATACCCTTTTTTGATCTCGATGAGCAAATAGTTGAACATGAAAAGAAAACGATCAATGAAATTTTTGCGGAGCGTGGAGAAGAATATTTTCGCTTGCTGGAAAAAGATGTACTCCATATCATAGCAGGATATAACGAAAGTTTCATAATGGCCTGTGGCGGCGGCACACCCTGTTATTACAACAATATAGATTATATGAACCAACAGGGTATTTCTGTATGGCTGAATACTTCAACAGATATTTTATTCCAGCGGTTGGCAAAAGAAAAATCAAAGCGGCCTTTATTAAAAGATTTGAATGATATCCAGATGAAAGAGTTTATTCAAAAGAAATTAGCTGATCGCAAAATTTATTACGAACAAGCCAGCATCATTCTTGAAGAAGATACACTTACATTAGACAGGCTGGTTGAAAAAATATTTCATGCATAAAAAAATATTACAGATTGCAGCCATATTAGGGGCTTTGGCTATTGCACTCGGCGCATTTGGTGCACATGGCCTGAAAAAAATTGTGCCTCCGGAAACTGTTGCCACTTTTCAAACGGGAGTGCAATACCAGGTATATCATGTATTGGCATTACTGGCTACCGGCATCCTTTATCAGCAATTTTCAAACAAGCTGATTAAATGGGCCGCCTGCTGTTTTGTTACCGGTATTATCCTTTTTTCAGGATCTTTATATGTTCTTACTGCATTAAAAGCGACTGAAACAGTCGGGCTCAATGGCTTCGGTATATTAACTCCTTTCGGAGGGTTATTTTTTATAGCCGGATGGTTGCTCCTTTTTGCAGGTTTGCGAAAGAAAACTAATTAAGCGGGAGTTCAAGTATTGTTACAGTCCCGTTTTCTTTTTTTATATCAACTGTTCCCCCGATTATTTGCATTCTGCGATGTATATTCTGAATACCGGTTCCAAAGGGACGGATGTTATTCAAATCAATTCCTATTCCATTATCGGCAATGATAACCTTCAATGAAGTGCTTACAGATAAATCTATTTTTATCTCACTTGCCCTGGAATATTTTAGTGCATTATTGAATGTTTCTTTTATACAGAGAAAAATATTTCTTCTTTTATCTCCAAGTAATTCTACAGATCTTATATCCTGTGGTGTATTTATTTTACATGTGATGGGCGTATTTTCAAAATACTCAATCGCATAAGATCGGATATAGGATACAAGGTTGTCAACTGTATCATTAGCACTGTTCATTGTCCAGATAATGGCATTCATTTTATTCAGTACATCATCCGCTGACTCCGATATCTTTTCTATTTCCCGGGGCGTATTTTCTTTCATTTTATTTTTCGCTATTTCACTCATCAGGCGGATAGCCGTCATGCCGGAGCCTAATTCGTCATGCATATCTGCGGATATGCGATCTCTTTCTTCCTGTTGTGCTTTATATACGGCGAGTTCCTTTTCATACTCTTTCAACTGGTTTTCTGTTCTTAATCTTTCCCGTTCTTTTGTTTGTTCGATAAGCTGCCTCCTGTTTTTGTAGCTCAGTGCTATTAAAAAGAAAATAAATTCAAGTAATAAACCGATTTCATAAAAAAACAAAGAGTTATTTAATAATGACCGGGCTGACTGACCTGATTTTCCAAGAAGTATCAGCAACTGGGACAGGATTGAAAATACAAGCATGCAGAAATTTCCCCAGGCTATATAGCGCAGTATTTTATCGGACCAGTTGCGTATGCTGTAAACAATTACAGCCGGTACAAGGATAAGCGTGAGAAAGAACTTGGTAAATGTTTCAATATTATTCTTAAGGGCAAAATTGTTACCAAAGAAATGGGTAATAGTAAAGAGTATGATGGACGATATGAGTACAATAATGCCTGCATTGAAAACCTGGAAGAGAAACGGATGTTTTCTCCGCGCATCAAGAAATTTCTGCATAAACAGCAGGTAGAAAATGATGCCGATGCTCTGCAATACAAAATCAAGATAAGATTCAATGAAGTAATTAATTGCTATTGTATGATTATTGTAGAATGATTTGCTGAAAAGCATTGCACCAAGCATAAAGCCATATAAAGAGTAATAGAGAAACTCTGTGCTGCCTCCGGATATATAGCTGGCAAATGAAAACAGTATCATCATCAGGAAGAGACCGCAAACCAGGTATGTCATCATATCTATCTGGTTCGATGTGCTATGTACCTGTACGATATATGCGGGTAAATACAGTTCATTGATAAGCCTTGGCCGTATAATGTTGTTATACGTTTTCTCCATTTCCAATCTGGCTACAATTGTTGTAGAATCATGGGCAGGTAAACTAAAATAGTGATAACCTGTACTGTCTGGTCCGTAAGGCAATTTGCGGGGCAGTAATTTTAATGTTGACCCTTCTGCCCGGTATAAACGGATGCTTGTAAAATAGAAGCCCGGGAAAAAGAAAACTCCTTTTTCTGTGTCGGCGGTATTACATACGTTGAAACGAATGATAGCCTGTTTAGGTACATTTTTATCACCCACTTTTCTGCTTATTAAATTGCCTGCTGGCTTAAATTTCAGCAAAGAATAAAACTGCATAACAGAAGAATCTTTTGAGAGATATGTGTACTGCATGCTTTTGCTAAGCGTATCTGCCAGTCTTTCTTTACTGATATCGAAGTATGAAAGAGAGTCTTGTGCGTGTATTACAGAAAAGGAAAGTGAAAAAAACAGGGTAGTAAAAGCTAAAAGAGTGGTGCTATTTCTCAGAGGCATTCTCATTGGCAGTTGGAAGGGATATCAAATGTAAGGGTTACAGGCTGTATTTCCTTTATTATAAATCAGGGCTATCCCGGGAAATTTTTTGCGTAAGAGATTGGCATTTAATATCAATTTTCACAAAATGACAGAAGCTTTGCGTGCTGGCTGCTCACTTCTTTCTTATTATCTTTGCAGCCATGGCCAAAAAGCTGAAAAAGACCAAGCCGGAAAAACCAGGCCCGCAAAATCTGAAACCTGAGAAAGAAGAAAAGATTAACCTGAAGCAACTTGCAAAGGATGAACGTACCCGTAAAATAACCGGGACGATTTTCTTGCTGATTGCTGTATTTCTTTTTGTCTCATTCCTCTCATATTTTTTTACCTGGAAAGAAGATCAGAGCTATGTATTCCGTGGCGAATTTTCTGTTCTTTTCGATAACGATGTTAAGGTAAACAATATACTCGGCCGCCTTGGCGCCATTACTTCCCACCTGTTTATTTATAAGTGGTTTGGAATAGCTTCCCTGCTTTTCTGTACATTCTTTTTTGTAGTAGGTGCTAATTTATTATTGGTAAAAAAATATTTCTCCGTATGGAGAAACCTGAAATATGTAACAGTAGGCCTGCTTGTTTTATCAGTTTCACTGGCCTTTGTTTTTTACCGCGCCGAATTCCCGTTTGGTGGTGGTACTGGTAAATCTATTGCCGACTGGCTTACCGGTATGCTTGGCAATTTTGGAGCAGGTGCATTATTGCTGGTTACCTTTTTCGCGTATGTGATATGGCAGTTTAATCCTTCATTTGATTTGCCGAAGAAAAAGACAATTATTCCATCTGCTACGGATTTGCAGGAAGATGATGCTGTATTGATACCGGTAAAAGAAGATATTGCTGTAAAACCGGAAGAAGAGAATAAAAAGAATAACGGATTAAAGAAAAAGAAAGAGGTAC
>JAEUVI010000049.1 GCA_016787105.1 Chitinophagaceae bacterium
GGTTCAGTGAAAAAATACTTTCGTAGGGCATTCTTTCATAAACATCTAAAAACAAAACCGGTTTGATTGGCGTTTGCGTTTCAATCGCAACGCGGAATGCGCCATCGTAAAATTCTTTTAATGGCCGATGCGTCATATTAAAAGTTCCTTCAGGAAACACCAATACAGATATGCCCCTGGCAATAACTGATTTTAAAATTTGTACGCTTTTTGCCCGGCTTTCAGCATCACTGCGATCTACAGTTACTATTGCATTCTTATAAATAAATCCAAAAACAGGTATTTTGCTCATCTCCACTTTTCCCAATGGACGAATGGGCTGCCTGAATGCTTTCACAATGATGGCTGCATCAAGATAAGAAATATGATTACTCACAAATATGAAGGGCTTTGCCTTGTCATGCGGCGATTCCATTATTTTTTTAACCTTTATAAAAACAAGAGGGAACCATATATCAGCCCACAACATACAAAGCCGGAGAATCATGTTGCCTCCAACAATTCTTCCAAAAAAACTTGCAATAATTACGAAAGGAAAAATTACAAGCATGATGGCAAGGAACAATAATACAGCGTACAACCAATATATAAAGTGAAACGGCTTCAGTAATACTTTCATCAATTCCTGTTTTCAAATTTCTTATCATCTCCCGGGCAATCGCAGGTCCATTCTGTATCCAAATCTATAACGGTAACAACTGTAGTCGACTCATTACATTGTGCGAAAATAATACGCACATCCTGTTTATCACCGGTAACACCTTCTACTGCATAGCGGGGACAGCGTGCATTTTGCAAATCACTTTTGTTGTAATTAATATTGCCGGTCTTCATGATATCTTCAACTTCGGCCTGGGTGATATGCCTGCACTGCATCCGGCATTTAGCATGATTACTGTATTGCAAATATGAAACACGGCGGTCAAACCCGCGGTCACGATTTACATTGGATGAAGGATCTCGGTTATCATTTGTCTTTACTTTGGGCTGAGGCGCAGGATCATTATTATCCTTACACCGCCTTACTACAAAAAGTACGATGGCCAGCAGTATTACAAGCAACAATGGTATGGCTTTCCTGATTTGAGGATTCATATTGCAATGATACACCCCGCAAGGTGGTAAACCAAAAATTGAAGTATGGCAGGGCAAGCCTCATTTTTCTTCAACGTGAATTCATTTATTTCAACGCCGGTTTCACTATCTTTCATTTACAAATACAATGCGATGAAGAATAACAATATCTTTATTTTTTTACTCCTGTTTTTCGCGGTATGCGTACAGGGCACAACAAATGCCCAGGATTCTCCTGGGCAGAAATTTTTTCCGGAAGGAACCATCATACACGGCAATATCGCTTACGCAAACGATGCCCATAAAAAACATCTTCTTGATATTTATCTACCCAAAAAACAAAATGGAAAATTGCCCCTTGTAGTGTGGATACATGGCGGCGCATGGATGCTCAATGATAAGTATGCTGACATGGGTTATATGAAAAATACACTTAAAGGTTTTATTGACAGCGGTTATGCTGTCGCTTCCATTGATTACCGGTATAGCACGGAGGCAATTTTTCCTGCGCAAATCCGAGATTGCAACCAGGCCATTGAATTCCTTTATCAACATGCAGCAGAATATAATATTGATAATAAAAGAATCGCGATGATTGGATTTTCGGCCGGTGGACACCTGGCATCTTTGCTGGCATTGTCTCACAACAATAATGTAAAAGATTTTTATCCTGGTGGTACAAAACCACATTTTAACATCCGCTGCGTGCTTGACTTTTATGGACCTTCCGACTTTCTTATGCTTGCAAATACTCCGGACACTTCCATTAACAATGAACGAAATCCGGTATCAATATTATTAGGCACTACTTCAATAAAACGACCTGATATTGCCAGGAAAGCAAGTCCTGTTACTTATATTGATAAAAATGATCCACCATTCTTTATCGTACAAGGTGAAAAAGATGAATCAGTTCCTAATACGCAATCAATAATTTTAAGTTCATGGTTAAAAATTAACGGGGTATATAATGAACTCACTGTAGTACCAGGCGCACCCCACTATGGCGAAATGTTTGATGCAGAATCTATACGCAAAGATTTGCTTAAATTTTTACGGATACATCTGAAATAAGGAGCTTTCGTTGAAAAGGCAGACTGTCCGCCGATTGGCAGGCAATAGTTATCTTTGCGGCCTTATGGCGGAAGCAAGAACAGTAGCATTTCATACACTTGGTTGTAAACTCAATTTCTCAGAGACTTCCACACTTTCAAGAATGCTTGAAAAAGAGGGCTTTGAGAAAAAGGAGTTTGACGATATTGCCGATGTATATGTTATCAATACCTGCTCCGTAACCGAAAACGCTGATAAGGAATGCAGACAGATCGTTCGTCGTATTCAGCGAAAATCTCCTGAAAGTTTTGTAGTAATTACAGGTTGCTATGCACAGCTAAAGCCAAAAGAAATAGCGGAAATACCGGGTGTGGATTTAGTATTAGGCGCTGCTGAAAAGTTTAATATCGGTACTCACATTAAAGAACTCGCAAAAGGAGACTCTGCAAAAATTTGTAGTTGCGATGTAAGTGATGTAACTGGTTTCAATTCTTCCTATTCTATAGCTGACAGAACACGGACATTTCTGAAAGTACAGGATGGCTGTGATTATAATTGTTCTTTTTGTACAATACCACAGGCAAGAGGTAAGAGCCGGAGTGATAGTATTGCAAATGTTATTGCGAATGCAAAAGAACTGGCTGCGAAAGCTGTTAAAGAGATTGTGCTGACAGGTGTCAATCTTGGCGATTTTGGAAAAGGACCTGATGGCGCCGGTAGTATAATCGGAATAAATAACAGGGAAGAAAATTTCTTTGATCTGGTAAAAGAGTTGGATAAAGTAGAAGGTATTCAACGCTACCGCATTTCGTCCATTGAACCCAACCTTCTTACCAATGAGATTATTGAATTTGTTGCCAATAGCGATAAGTTCATGCCCCACTTTCACATTCCATTGCAAAGCGGCAGCAATAAAGTACTAAGCCTGATGCGCCGGCGATATAAAAGGGAATTATATTCAGATCGGGTACAGTTGATAAAAACACTGATGCCCCATTGTGCAATCGGCGTAGATGTAATTGTTGGTTTTCCGGGCGAAACTGATGTTGAATTCAAAGAAACATTTGACTTTCTTCATTCACTGGATGTTTCTTATCTCCATGTGTTTACTTACTCTGAGAGAGACAATACGCATGCACTCACAATTAATCCTGTAGTGCCAATGAATATTCGTCATGAACGAAATAAAATATTGCGCAACCTCTCTTATATGAAAATGCAATATTTTACCAACCAACATACCGGACAAACCAGGAAAGTGTTATTTGAAAGCAATGACAAAAACGGCATGATGGAAGGATATAGTGATAACTATATAAAAGTGACTACAACTTATCGCCGCGAATGGGTAAATAAAATTACAGACTGGAAAATTTAATTGTTTGATAAAATCCTGAATGACGGCTTATCTTTTCTCTCGATAACTGTCACTTTATCTCCTTTGGTAAGCGTTCCTGTTCCTTTATAAATAATATTCTGTCCGAAATAAATATTATTATTAAGGGAGCGATAGGTTGCCAGCGTCTTCAGCGGTTCCTTTCCTTTGTTTCCTGTTTGCTGGTTCACGGTTGTAAGCACACAGCGTGAACAAAGCTTTACCCCAAAAAAATCAATCCCGTTTATAGAAAAGTGTTTAATCCAGTCTTCCTCATACGGCTCGAATCCTTCTATTACCAGGTTAGGACGAAAACGATTCATCGGTAATTTCTCATCCAGTCGTTCATTCAAATCATCGAGGCTTTCCTTTGCTATCAACATTACAGGATATGCATCGGAAAAACTTGTGATATCATTATTATGCAGTGCATATCTTGGGTCGATCTTGCGATGAGAATCATCCGGCATAAACATCAGTCTGCAATTCATTGCAAGCGCATCCGTAAACCATTGACTTACTTCCTTACTTACCTCTACTCCTTCACACACATCACCCCATATAGTTACATTTTCTCTTTGCTTATTTTCTGTAACAAAAGGGAATTTTATACTATCGGAAGGAGTATTCTTTTTGTGCACTTCAATACCATCATCAATAATTGCTGCTTGAAGTAGTGCCATCTGCGTATGCTGCCGCTGTGTAAGAAACTGGTTGTTTTCATCTATCAGCAGCCACCTGCGGTCGTAACGAAAACCACGATCGGTCAGATCGACAGTATTGAGGCTGATACCGCCTAAGGATTTTACGGGGTAAATATATAAAGCGGAAACAGAGGCCATAAAATTTATCAATAGTGCGAAATTAAGTCCTTTAACAACTGCCTTATAAAAAGAGAAGTTTTTCCCGCTTTGCCATTGCCGATTATTTTATCATCAATCTTCACTACTGGCAATACTAATTTGGTAGTGCTGGTCAAAAACGCTTCTTTCGCATGATACGCTTCTTCCAGAGTGATATCTCTTTCCTCGAATGTGAAATGCTTTTTCGCAATGTCCTTTACATACTTACGGTTAATACCTTTTAAAATATTATTCGCAGGTGTCACAATCTTATCATCAGTAGTAACAATAAAGAAATTGGAGCGGGGCGATTCAGTTACAATTCCTCA
>JAEUVI010000078.1 GCA_016787105.1 Chitinophagaceae bacterium
TGGCTGTGCATGCTTTCAATTATGCAAAAGAAAACAACCTGCCAGTGATAGTATATTGCCCTTTTGTAGCCACGTTTTTAAAAAGGCATCCTGAATATCAGTCGCAGGTTATAGCTAAATCATCACATTAACGGTGTTATTATAATATAATGGAAAAAGATATAACGAAAAAATATACAAATGGCGAAGTAACAGTAGTGTGGAAACCGGCAACCTGCATTCATTCAAAAATATGCTGGTCAGCCGCCACCGGTTTACAATCTGTTTTTAATCCTTCCGAAAGGCCATGGATAAAAATGGAAGGTGGCAGTACTGAGCAAATAGTAGCGCAGGTAAAAAAATGCCCCAGCGGCGCATTGAGTTTTTACTACAACAATGAAGTAACCGAAACTGTAGAAGTAACTACCGATACACAAGTTGAGGTTTCACCTAATGGCCCGCTATTGGTATACGGAAATATATCTGTAAAAAAAGATGGCATTGAAACGAAGAAAAATAAAGTAACAGCATTTTGCCGCTGCGGCCAAAGTGGCAATAAGCCTTATTGTGACGGATCGCATATAAAAGCAGCGTTTGAAGGATAATCAAATAAAAGCTCCATACTCAGGGAAAATGAAGAAAGTCTAATGAAGGAGATTAAAGACATAATCCGTGCGTTTGATGAGGCACAATTGCAAGGCAAACGAACAGCCCTTGCCACAGTGGTACATGTGGAGGGATCTTCCTATCGCCGGCCCGGAGCCCGTATGCTGATAACGGAAGATGGTGAACTCACCGGTGCGATAAGCGGTGGTTGCCTGGAAGGTGATGCCCTCAGAAAAGCACAGCATGTAATGACGCAGCAAAAATCGATGCTGGTTACATACGACAGCATGGATGAAGATGATGCAACAATCGGAATGGGACTTGGTTGCAATGGTATCATACAGGTTTTGATAGAACCTATTTTACCTAAAGATCCCGGCAACCCGATTCAGTATCTTAAATCAATAGCCGCGGAAAGAAATAATGCTGTATTGGTTACATTGTTTTCTTTAAAAAATAAAAGAGACGAACAACTTGGAACATGCTTTCTGCTAAATCACGATGGTAGTATACTTGAGCGGTTGCATATCACGCTTTTGAAAAAAGCAGTTGCAGAAGATGCGAACCTGGCACTTCTCAAACATAAATCTTCGTTCAAAAATTATATTGCTGAAAATTTTGGAATTACAGCATTTATTGAATTTGTTCAGCCTTCCGTATCATTGGTAGTAGTTGGCGCTGGCAATGATGTGATGCCTGTAGTAAATATTGCCAGCCTGCTTGGCTGGGAAACTACCGTTATTGATGGTCGCCCTGCTTATGCAAAAGCTGAGCGTTTTACACCTGGCTGTAAAGTGCTGGTTGCAAAACCGGAACAGGTATTGGAACAGGTAACTATTGATGAACGTACAGTTTTCGTATTGATGACGCATAATTACAATTATGACAAATCAATGCTGAAAGAATTGCTGCAGCGGAATTGTATATATGCAGGAATGCTGGGCCCTAAGAAAAAACTGGAACGTATTTTATCCGAATTCAAAGATGAAGGACTGGAACTGACCAATGAAGAATTAAACCGGGTATATAGTCCTGTAGGGCTTGATATTGGTGCAGAAACACCAGAAGAAATTGCGGTATCCATTATTGCAGAAATAAAAGCTGTAATGGAAGGTAAATACG
>JAEUVI010000081.1 GCA_016787105.1 Chitinophagaceae bacterium
AAGCTTTGCTGAAATTTTTATCTATGGCTGCTTCTCCAAAAAAATGAAAGTTTTTGAAAGTATAGCTGTAGTCTGTACTATAATTGCCCCAGTTATTGCCCGTAATTGCAAAGAGATTGTATGGCTCAGCCCTTTTTTGCAATGGCGCGGAAAAATGATACTTAATCCCATTCACGGCAATGTGCAACCGGTTTTTATTCCAGGATACATTACCACCAAAAGCAAGCTGTTGCATATTGTTCCTGTCTTCCATTTCTCCCTGGCTGCGATGATACCCTGATGTCAGAAAAGATGAGAAATAGTCATTGTAATCAAGAGTATCAGTGATAAGGTTTACACTTAATTTTCGTAGCGAACCAAACGCAGTTACTTCCACATTCCCTTTCTTTACAGTAATACCAATACCACGTTGAAAATTAAATTCTCCTGCAGAATTGTAAGGTCGCAGTACTGCCGATTGTCGCTTTATACCGGTTACATCAGCGCTCTTTTTAAAGGCCAGGCTTTGCCATTGAATCAAGCCCTGCCCCATATTCACAGTAAAATCGCCGATTGCCAACGATTGAATTGCGCCAATCTTTCTCGCGAATAAATGAAATGAGTAAAAATCAAACCCATATTTCTGTTTACTCTTAAAGAATTGCTCTCCTGCATCTTTGTCTCCGACCAACCCATATTGCAGTATGTTTTTATACTGATACCTGTACCTGAAAAAAATACGTTGTGGGCTGCCCAGATAATAGTTACCATTTGGCTTCGGAGTATATCCGGTTGATTTTTCCAGTACTTGTGAAATACGAAAAAGCAAACTATGATTACCGTTTTTAAACCTGTTTTTCATATCTCCATACATTGTCACCGCACCTGCAACTGTTATAAATGGCAACAACTTTTTAATTGTTATAACATCCCATGACGGTATAGCCTGCAACTCATAAATACTAACCAGGTTGCCCAATAATTTTCTATAGATAAGAAAGTTTTCAATTTGCAAATCGGTAAGTATTCTCAACTCACGCAATTCATCCTTTCCGGCCACATTCAGATTCAGTGGATTTTTCCTGAAATGTTCCATTTGCAGCAACCATGAATCATCTTCGGTTTCACCCTCGTCTGTATCGGTAAGATTCTCCAATTTCTGCTCTGCTTCTGCCGGTAAATCCTGGCAAAAACCTTTTGAAGTGATTAACCCAAACAAAAAAACCAATATGAAAAATAGTGGCTTCAAAATTTCTATTCTGTCGTATCATCTTTTTGTTTCGAAAAATTGAAAATCAATAGCAATCCTGGCGTTACACCCAACTGTGGATGATAAGATGCCGTCGCATCTATTCTGAGAGATTTAAAACCGAAACCACATCCCATCCAGAAAGAGGGAATAGCAGATGAAACACCTCCTCTTACAAGCAATTGCTTTAAAACCCTGTACTGCAAGACTGTCTTCACATTTACGGGCAAGTCTTCTTCTTTTTCAATTTCCATACTTGCAAAAAATTGTGCAGATGCTTCATAGCCCAACCCTGCCGAGTATACGAAAGGCAGTTTTTCATCACCGTTCTTTCCAAACTTACCGCCAGCGGGATTGAAAACATGTATACCAGCATTCAATCTTTCTGTAAGGTGCATAATGATACCTGCTTCCGCATTGATAGTAGCAGCCTTTCCGTACCCTGCTACTTTAATTCCGTAATAATTAAACTGTACTCCAATATCTATTTTGGAACCCAGTTTTCTTGCATATGCAAGGCCCGCATTTGTTTCATTATAGTCTGCAGAACCATAATATCCCCCTTTTAATCCAAAATTTCCCGAACGGGTAGGTAATGCAAATACTGCTGTATAAAAACTTAATTCATTCAGCATATATCTCTTTTCCCCATATATACCTGCGGAAATATTTTTCAATCCTGATAACGACGCCTGGTTTGCTGTAAAAGAAAATACATCTGCATGTGAATTACTATATGCACCCGCGCCTATATACTCTGCAGCAATTGGTCGACGAATTGTTTGCCCCAAAGCATTGTGGTGGAAATACAACAATAAAATAACGGATGTTATTAATTGACGCAAAAGCAGTTGATTTCTTCTAAGTTATTTTTTTAACGTAAAGAATAATTCATACAAAACACATAAATATTTTTATAATTTGTTCGTATAAAATACAGGCAATTACATTACTCCTGATTATTATTGATGCCTGCCATACAATCAATTCATTATCACTATTTGAAAAGGCTGATAACAAAACTTTATGTAGGTTTGCGCCATGCAAATTTTAGACGGGAAAAAAGCCGCACAGGCAATAAAAGACGAATTAAAACTGGATGTAGCCCAGCTGGCAGTAGAAGGGAAAAAAATCCCGCACCTCGCGGCCATATTGGTAGGCAATAATGGCGCCAGTGAAACTTATGTAGCAGCAAAAGTAAAATCATGCGAAGAAGTTGGTTTCAAGTCAACCCTTATCCGGTTTGAGGAGGATATCAGTGAAATAAAACTGCTGGAAAAAATAGAAGAGCTTAATTCTGATCCCGATGTGGATGGAATATTGGTACAATTGCCTTTACCTAAACATATATCTGATGAACAGGTGATAAATACTGTTCACCCTGATAAAGATGTTGACGGTTTTCACCCTGAAAGTGTAGGGCGTATGGTGCAGGGATTGCCAGCATTTGTAGCTGCTACCCCATACGGTATTATGCTATTGCTTGAGCATTATAAAATAGACACAAAAGGCAAACATGCAGTAGTGGTAGGAAGAAGCAATATTGTAGGACGCCCTATGAGTGTATTGCTGAGCAGCAACTCACCATATGGCAATTGCACTGTTACAATTTGCCATTCGCATACAAAAAATCTGAAAGAAATTTGCTTACAGGCTGATATTATAGTTGCAGCGCTTGGCCGCCCGGAATTTGTAACAGAAGATATGGTAAAAGAAGGTGCCGTTGTAATTGATGTAGGCATTACCCGTGTTATTGATACAAGCAAAAAAAGCGGCTTTAAACTGAAAGGTGATGTAGACTACGAAAATGTGGCTCCTAAATGCTCATGGATAACGCCTGTACCTGGTGGCGTAGGGCCAATGACAATCGGTGCATTAATGAAAAATACATACAGGGCCTGCACATTAAAAAATTAAACTCATTTTGGTTATCGAGCGTCGATCAGAACATGAATGAAGTGAAAGAAGATATCACTGCTGCTACCTTACCTGTAATGGAGCACTTTTATACATTGCAGGGAGAGGGCTATCACCAGGGCAGAGCTGCTTACTTTATTCGCTTAGGCGGATGTGATGTAGGTTGTGTATGGTGCGATGTAAAAGAAAGCTGGGATGCAGGTAAACATCCATTATATTCTATCGAAAAATTAATTGCGGTTGTAAAAAAAACTCCTGCGGAATTAGTTGTTATTACAGGCGGCGAACCCTTAATGCATAACCTTGATTCATTGACAGCTCATTTGCAGCAGGCAGGTTTGCAAACAAATATTGAAACATCAGGCGCTCATCCGCTTAGTGGTAGCTGGAACTGGATATGTTTATCTCCTAAGAAATTTAAAGCTCCTTTACCACAAATATTACGGAAAGCAGATGAATTGAAAGTGGTAATATTCAATAAATCTGATTTTGATTGGGCTGAAAAACACGCATCACTTGTATCTGCAACATGCAAATTATACCTGCAACCGGAGTGGGATAAAGCCACGCAAATGACGCCGCTTATAATTGATTATATAAAAGCAAACCCCAAATGGGAACTAAGCCTGCAGATACATAAATACATCAATGTGCCATAATAAATATTACGGCACATTGAATGATAATATTATTTGGAGTAAAATTATTCTTTTTCAAAAATTGTCTTCCAGACTACCGCTGCCACTACCCCACCTGCTAACGGCGCAAAAATAAATAGCCACAACTGTGAAAGTGCTTTACCTCCTGCAAAAATTGCCGGCCCCAGGCTACGTGCTGGATTAACTGAAGTACCAGTAATTGGTATTGCCACAAGATGTATCAATACTAATGTAAGGCCAATGGCGAGTCCTGCCATATTACTGTTACCAAGCTTCGATGTAACAGCAAAAATTACAAACAGAAAAAGAAAAGTAAGAACAGCTTCTGTTATAAAAGCAGAAGATGTAGCATAAGCCTTTCCATATCCTTCTCCCCAGCCGTTAGAGCCAAGCCCCCACTCCGTCATTTCAAAGCCAGGCATTCCTTTTTGAATAAGATACAAAACTGCTGCTCCGGCAATACCCCCTGCTATTTGCGCTACAATATATCCCCCCGCATCAGCAGGTTTTATTTTGCCGGCAATTAACATGGAGAAAGTGATAGCGGGATTAATATGACAACCGGATACAGGACCGATTGCATAAGCCATTACAACGACAGACAATCCGAATGCAAGTGCAATACCCAGCAGACCAATGCCCGCAGGCCCTGAAAGCGAAATACTCGAGACAACAGCGGCTCCACAACCAAAGAGTACAAGAGCGAAGGTTCCCAAAAATTCAGCGATAAATTTCTTCATATTGTTGGTTTGTTTTGGTGACATGTTACTGTTCTACACGTTACTTTTCACAAAACCTAAGATCTAAATACCTTCGTTGTATAACCTTATGAAAGTTACGGATAAAATTAAACCGGAAACAAAAAATAAAGGTTTGCCGCTTATCACTTCAAATAATTTTGCAGGCAATAAAAATTATCGCAAAGGAATAAAAATAGACCCTTTTGCGTTATATAGCATATCAATCTTACAAATGAAAAATATTTTCTTTTTCCTGTTTCTGTCAGCTGTTACTACCAAATCTTTTTCACAATTATACAATCCTGAAAAAGTTGATAAAAAAGCAATTGCTGTCTATAACAACGCACTCGAAAAAGCCCAGGGTGGAAACCTGAAAGAAGCAGCCGTCTTGTTGCAACAGGCGATTAATATCGATCCGAAGTATACAGATGCCTATCTATCTATTGCAGGCGTATATGGACAAATGAAAGACTATCCAAACAGCATCAGCTATTATGAAAAAGCGTTTACCCAGGATAGTGATTACACAATAGAATACAAACTTCCTTATTCCATCAACCTTGCAGGCTCAGGACAATTTGAAAAAGCACTGGAAGCAATTAATTATTTTTTGTCAAAAAATCCACCACAATCATCTTCAGGCTACAAGGCTGCGATGTACCGCAAAAAATCGTACGAATTCGCATTGGAATATGAAAAAAAACACAAAGGCAACCCATATGTATTCGCGCCAAAAAACTTAGGCGACAGTATCAATACTTTTGAATCTGAATACCTGCCGTCACTAACAATCGAAGGCAATGAATTAATTTTTACAAGAAGGCGCGGTGGGGTTAATGAAGATTTTTTTTCTGCGCAGAAAAAAAATGAAGGTTGGGGAACTGCAAAAGCGTTGAAAGGCGACATTAATACATCTCAAAATGAAGGCGCACAAAACATATCACAGGATGGCCAATGGTTAATATTTACCGGCTGTAACCGTCCCGATGGAATGGGCGGTTGCGATTTATACATTTCCTATCTTACTGACAATGGCTGGAGCGAAGCAACAAATCTTGGCAACCGCATCAATTCTGATCAGTGGGATTCACATCCCTCTTTATCACCTGATAAGCGAGACCTGTATTTTTCCAGCAGACGATTTGGTGGTTATGGTGGTAGTGATATTTATGTTTCGCATCTATTGCCGAATGGCAGATGGAGTGAACCTGAAAATATGGGAGAAGGAATAAACACAGCCGGCGATGAACAATTTCCTTTTATTCATGCAGACAATCAGACATTATATTTTACTTCCAATAGCTGGCAGGGCTATGGAGATGATGATTTGTTTTATGTAAAAAAAGGACCGAATGGCATCTGGAGCAACCCTGTCAATCTTGGCTACCCTATCAATACCATCAACCGCGACGGGACATTATTCATAACTGCAGATGGAAAAACAGCTTACTACTCCAGCGATCGCAGCGATAGCAGAGGTGGATTGGATATTTACAGTTTTGAATTGCGTGAAGATGTACGGCCTTACAAAACATTGTGGGTAAAAGGAAAAGTTTTTGACAAAAAAAACGCCAAAGGTTTACCGTCTGCTGTTGAATTGATTGATCTTGCTACAGGTCAGACTATATCAAAAGTGCAGACGGATGAAAAAGGAAATTATCTCATCACACTTCCGGTTGGCAAAGACTATGCATTTAATGTAAACCGCAAGGGATATTTATTTTACTCTGATCAATTTTTGCTTAGCCGTGAATCGCCAGATTCCACATATGAAAAAAATATTCCACTACAACCTATCGAGGCTAATGCCAGTATTGTTTTAAATAATATTTTCTTCGATGTAAAAAAATATGAAATAAAACCCGAGTCGCAAGCTGAACTGAATAAAGTAGTACAGCTACTCAAAGATAATCCGACTGTAAAAATCGAAATAAGTGGCCACACAGATAATGTTGGCAAACCTGCCGACAATCTTAAACTTTCCAACTATCGTGCAAGGGCCGTGGTTAACTATTTAATAGAAAAAGGAATTAACGGCCAGCGCTTATCCGCAAAAGGCTTTGGAGAGACGAAACCCATTGCAGAAAACAAAACAGAAACCGGAAGAGCAAAAAACCGCAGAACGGAATTAAAAATAGTAAGTCAGTAACAGCATTGTAACAGGGATGAGAAAAAGTTTTTATTTTCATTCCTGATTGAATCATTAAAGCTGTTATGAAAACTGACCTGCTTTATCAAATTGCACTTACATTAATACCTAATATCGGCGCCATTCAGGCGAAAACGCTATTGCAGCATTTTGATGTACAGGAATTATTTAGAGCAAAAAAATCATTGCTTGAAAAAATAGAAGGCATTGGTGAAGTAAGAGCACAATCTATCAAAGAATTTGACAAATTCAGCGAAGCTGAAGAAGAAATTTCCTTTATTGAAAAATACAATATAAAGCCTTTATTCATTACAGACAATGAGTACCCGCAACGCCTGCTGAACTGCTATGACTCT
>JAEUVI010000091.1 GCA_016787105.1 Chitinophagaceae bacterium
TATTTTTTCAGAACAGGAAAGTACATCAAGTGTGTGTGCAATATTGTGATAAGTAAGATTAGGATCAAGATCCTTGAGCTTATTAATTACAAAAATTTTTATGTCAGAAAACCGGGTTAATTGCATACTAAACAGGCTGAAACGCTGTCATACGGCGAATTTCATTTATTAAAATACTCAAAAATCGCTGCCGACACAAAGAATTTTATTTTATAGGGGTAAACTATAACCTTAGCCTGTAAATAAAAAGGCCCCGCCAGGAATAGCAGGGCTCACCCTTAACCATACGAAACCAAGTTTTTATTTGGGTTTATTTTCCTTAAACCGCTTATCGGGAGTACCGTCTGATTTTAAATGAGTTTTCTTTGCCTTAGCTGCTTCCTTATTTTTTTTGTACCGCATATCCGGGGTTCCGTCATGTTTTACCGGAGTTGCGGCATTAGCCACCGGTGTCACAGCTTTTGTTGTTTTAGCAGCCTCTGCTTTTGCAGTCGTTGCAACAGGCTTCACTTTTTCTGCCTTATGCTTAACAGCTTGTGTTTTCTTTGTATCCTTTGCAGCTGTGGCTGATTGTGCAAATGTTGTAGTAGCGATACCCACAAAAGCAATCGCTGCTATCAAAAATTTTTTCATGGCTTTACTTTTTTGTTGATTAAAATTTCTATTATAAAGCTAAGCCACATAAAAGCCTATCTGCAAAAGAATCGGTGAATCGGGTTTATCTGTCGTTGAATTTTAAGGCCCGGGGCGTAACGGCGTTGCGAGTTCGGCAACATTTCCCGTTCTTTTTAAAATACCCCATCCCTGCCCCTCACCTTTTATGGCCTTTCTTACTGAGCGAAACAGCACAACATACATTAACACCCTGTATACAAAGCGCTGTGGTATCAACCACAATACTTTATACCATTTTTCTCTTTCAAACGCGAAAGCGATTACTGATACAGCTACATCTATCAATAAAAAGAGCAGGTAATATACCAGCAGTTTCTGTTCGCTTTCAGGATTGTGGCGATTGATATAAAGTCCCACGAAGAATGCTATATCCGCAAGCGGCCCGAATAAAGGAATGATGATTTGAAACAATAGGATGTTGGGCAATGCAACCATACCAAGACCTTTATATTTTGGGTTCAGGCAGGCGTCCTTGTTCTTCCAGAAGCTTTGCATAATACCATAGCTCCAGCGAAAACGTTGTTTCATAAATTGACTCACTGTTTCCGGCGCTTCTGTTATTGCAACTGCTTCGGTGCAATTCTTAATGCTATAACCATTTCTTAAAATACGGATGGTAAGATCACAATCTTCTGCCAGCGTATCTGTGGCAAAACCTCCCGCTTCTTCTATTGCCGATTTTCTGAATGCCCCAATGGCACCTGGTACAACAGTAATAGCATTTATAAAATCAAAAGCACGGCGATCAAAATTCTGAGCGGTAGTATATTCAATTGCCTGCCATTTTGTAAGAATTTTTTTATCATTCCCCACTTTCACATTTCCTGCTACCGCGGCAGTTTTTTTATCTGCAAAAAACGGCATCATCTTACTGATGGCGTCTGTTTTTAATTGCGTATCAGCATCAATACAAACTACAAATTCACTTTTCGCATGAGCTATCCCAAAATTCAACGCCGATGCTTTACCTCCGTTAGGTTTGGTCAAAACCCGGACAACAGGGTTGTTACTGAACGCTTCTTTTACGATCTTATATGTATTATCTTTTGAGCCATCGTCTATAAAAATAATTTCAACGCCGGGATAATCCTGCTGTAATAAATTGCGTATCGTTTTTACAGCATTCACTTCTTCATTATAAGCCGGAACAATGATGCTTACATTTCCGGCGAATAAAGGCTGTTCATTCTTTTGTTTGCGCGACTTACGGTATTGCAGCAGCGCCAGTATTCCCATAAAAAGAATCCTGGCCATTCCCGCTGCTACAGCCAGCCAGAAAACCCCAAAAAGAAAATGCTCCGCCCAATAAAAAAAAGTACTCACCCAACTGTTCAGCTTTACTACTTCATCATGCACAACCGGCATAATTGCATCTTTCGAAACGTGAAGGATATCGGCAACAGTAGCAAACTGTATATTCTTTTCTTTAAAATAATGGATGATGCGTGGCAACGCCTGCACGGTTGCTTCACGGTTTCCACCCGCATCGTGCAAAAGAATAATTCCTTTTTGCGGGTTTTGCTCATACTGGCGTACCACACGATTGTAGATACTATCTGCATTCACCCCATTTTCCACATCCCAATCTTCCGGATCTATACTTTCGCCAACTGTATAATAATGATTCGCTTTTCCTCTTGCAACAGGTTTCAGCTCTACTAATTTTGTAGGTTCAGAATCGGCATTGTATGGGGCACGAAACAAAACGGTGCTTCTTCCTGTGGTAGATTCAATCAGCAATCTTGTAGCTTCCATTTCTGTTTCCGCACGACTACTGCTTATTTCGGCCATATTCGGATGTGTGAAAGAATGATTTCCTATTTCATAGCCATCATTATATATTCTTTTCAGCAGCGGTAAATGATCTTCCGCATTTACACCAACAATAAAAAAAGCCGCAGGTACATTTTCTTTCTTCAGTATATCAAGTATACGCGGTGTATAATCCGGATCCGGGCCATCATCAAATGTGAGCAATACCTGGTTGTGTACCTGCCCTGTTTTCTTTATTACAAAACGGGTTGGCAATTGCCTGTATGTTTCTTCGCTTACCAGGTTTTCCTGCCGGTTGCTTTCAATATCTATAATCCCTTGCTGCGGTTCGCTTTTTACATCCAGCACCTCTCCATCGCCGATATAGTCCGGTTTTTCTGTTACCATATGGCTGTTGTGTAGCAACGAGAAATCAAAAGGCTGTGCCACTAATGCATCATCACTAAGATCGCGATGATAAAATGTCCATAGTCTCTCATCTTCCGAACCCAGGCGCCACAATGCTACACCGGCGGCGCCATATTGATCTGCAAAGCGGATAGTATTGAAACTACCAGCTGCATCTATGAAATACACGGTATGCTTTACTTTTTCGTTATCGGTATATGAATAAGAGCAGTTGTAAGAATCATTGTCAAAATCAATAGTAGCTTTATATTCTTTGGCAGTTGATAACGCCTGCTGGTATGTAACGGAAACACCCTCACCGCCCTGTGGCCAATCATATCCAAATGCTGCCATGGCGATTACCACTTTTTCAGAAGGAACATCTTTACAGATTTCATCCGTGCTTTTCTCAATCCATTTCTGATCACATACCGGACCCGGTGTGCTAGATGTCCAATGCTGGTCGTATGCCATCAGGAAAATATAGTCGTTGTTCGCTGCAAGTTCTTTGGTATGAAAATCTTCATCATCAGGCATTATATCCTGTGTGACGAGGTATCCTTTTTTATGCAAAACTGCATACAACTCCTTTTGAAATGCGTGCATTGCTGCAATGCTGCTTTCCTTTATTTCTTCAAAATCAATATTTATACCCTGCAACTGGTATTTTTCAAGATAATTAACCATGCTGCTGATTAGCTTTTCCTTTTTTTCTTTTGATTGCAGTATACGATCAAGCATAGCGCCATCAAAATCGCCATCACCGCTCATTACGTTTACGTTATTCAGTATCGGAAGAATTTTTACCGGGTATTTTTTCATCAACGTGTATGCAGCAGTATCAACTTGTGGTTTGATAGTATCTGCAACCGGGTCGATGAAAAACCATTCGGGTATCACCATATTCATTTCCCCGATATGGCTTTGCAGCGAGTAAAATGACTGAGGGTCCCAGTCAACTAAAAAGCCCGCCCGTACCTGGCTTGTTATTTTTTTATTCTTTTCAGCATTGATCAGTGAATTATTCTTATGCTTTACATTCAGGAAATCTTCAAACCCCTTGTATCTTTTTGCTTCGGCTTTTGTAAAATCTTTTGGCTTTGCCTGTATTATTTTTTTATACGCCGATTGATCTACTGATGGAAGTTCTGGCTTATATCCTCTTGCCAAAGCAATCCATACAACTGGTATCATCAAAACAACAAAAAGAATAAATAAGCGGGAAACCCAACGGAAAGTATTCCAGCGGAATTTGGAGGAGGTTTGAAACACTTGTTTTTGAGTGTCCATAACGATTTCGTACTTGCGTAAAAGGATGAACTATCAGCCTGCAAGGTAGATGCCGACAAGTGGGGTTTGCAATTATTTCGCTGAATAAGGAAAAAGGATCGCTGAATTGGCAGGCTATGCAAACATTGCCCGCGCTTCTTTTACAGCACCGTCACACAATTGCCGGAGCTGTTCAAAATTCGCAGCTATCACCTGTATATTTCCACTACCGGCAGCGTTGGTTTCAATATTATGAAGCAGTGGATCAAGTTTGGAAGAAAGGCCAACAAATGAAACAGAGGATTTCAACGCGTGAGCTACCTGCTTTATCATTTCAAGATTGTGAGTTTGTATTGCGTTCTGAAGCGTATTGATTTCTTCCGGCACCTGTACAATAAATTCCCGCACCATTTCTTCTTCAAAATTCTTATTACCTTTTGATATTTCCCGCAGGTAATCAAGATTAATAATGCCGGTATTATTGGTTGCTTCATTCTTTCTTCCGGTATGGAGCAGGATAAGGTTATACAATTCCTGCTCCCTAATGGGCTTTGAAATATAATCGCTCATACCATAGCTTATACACTTTTCCTTTTCACCCTCCATTGCATGTGCCGTCATCGCAATTACCGGTACAGATAATTTTAACTTCCCACGTATCAATTCTGTCGCATGGTACCCATCCAGTTCAGGCATCTGGATATCCATCAATACCAGGTTGAACTTTTCTTTTGTAAGCACCTCCACCGCTTCGTTGCCGTTGCTTACTATTTTATAATTCATCCTCCAGTTGCTCATCAGGTGTTTCATCAACTGTTGGTTCATTATATTATCTTCTGCAATTAAGATTGTAATATCATTTGTAAAATGTGACAAATCTTCCGTCAAG
>JAEUVI010000105.1 GCA_016787105.1 Chitinophagaceae bacterium
AAAAGAAAAGAGCCTTTGAAGGAGCTTATGCAGTTTTTGGTAAAGCGGGAGTATTGAGTAGAGTTGAAACGTCAAACGACCTCATTCACGGTTCTCTTTTGACGTTTCACCTTTTCCAGATTAATTCCCCTCTTGCCCGTCCGGAATTTTTCCCTATTTTGGAATAATAAAACTATCGGCTGATGTCTAATTCCCTTTTCAGGACAAAAAAGATTTCGACAATACTTTCAGAAGGCAGCGATGATTCACATGGAGGAGGCGGGTTAAAAAGAGTGCTTACAGTAAGGGATCTTACATTTTTTGGTATTGCGGCGATTCTTGGTGCAGGCAGTTTCAGCAGCCTTGGCGCTGCAGTATTCAGTGGCGGACCAGGAGTAGTTGTATTGTTTGTTATTACAGGGATTGCCTGTGCATTTACAGCTTTTTGTTATTCAGAATTTGCAAGCCGCATACCAGTTGCTGGTAGTGCTTACACTTATGCCTATGCGAGCTTTGGTGAACTGTTTGCCTGGATTATTGGTTGGGCACTGATAATGGAATATTCCATCGGTAATATCTATGTGGCATTTAGCTGGAGCGATTATTTTACTTCTTTCATGGATAAACTTGGTGATTCGATTGGTGTCAACCTGCATATTCCGGAATATTTCAGCAATAGTTACATGGAAGTAAAAGACGCGTTAGCAGATGGATCTACAAATCCTGAAATGTTGAAAGCCTGGAATGAAGCACCAGTTATAGGCGGCTTGCGGATGATAGTGGATATTCCGGCATTGGTTATAAATGTATTGATTACCTATCTTGTTTTAAGGGGAATAAAAGAGAGTCGCAACTTTAGTAATGTAATGGTGGTACTAAAAATGTGTGTTGTGTTAATTGTAATCCTGGTGGGCGGTTACCTTATTTTTGCAAACGGATTAACATTTAACTGGACGCCGCCCAACGATGCGGGAGTAAATTCTTTTATGCCAAATGGTTTTGGAGGAGTGATGGCAGCAGTGAGTGGTGTTTTCTTTGCGTATATTGGTTTTGATGCAGTAAGTGTATTAGCGGAAGAAAGCAAAAATCCGCAACGAGATTTACCAAGAGGGATGATTGCCTCACTGGTATTGTGTACAATCGTTTATATTTTATTAACATTGGTACTGACAGGCGCGGTTAACTACAAAAACTTCGAAGGTGTAGGAGACCCGCTGGCATTTATTTTTGAAAAGCAAAATCTAAATGTGGGATGGATGCAGTTTCTCGTTGCCATCTGTGCTGTTGTTGCTATGACAAGTGTATTACTTGTTTTCCAGATGGGCCAGCCAAGAATATGGATGAGCATGAGCCGCGATGGATTGCTGCCCCCTGTATTTCAAAAAATACATCCCAAATATAAAACGCCTTCATTTTCTACTATAGTAACAGGTCTTTTGGTAGGAGTACCTATTTTATTTACCGATAAAACATTTGTACTTGATTTTACCAGTATCGCCACCTTATTTGCTTTTGTATTGGTATGCGGTGGTGTGCTATTAATACCCCCAAAAGAAAAGCAAGCCGGCCGTTTTCATATGCCTTACATAAACGGACGATTTATTTTTCCATTAATAGTTTTCGGTTCGATTTTTATCATCGCCATATTTGCAAAAAACTATTTTCCTTCTTTATTCAATTTTGATTTTTCAGGCAATGAAGATTATGCAAAAGGAAAAATCAGTTTCATGGATGCGGCTACTCCTCAAATCTCACTTATTGTTTTCTGGGTAAGCGCAATTATAATCAGTGTAATTGCTTTTGTAAAAAGATATTCGCTCATTCCCTTAATGGGTCTTATTACCTGTATGTACCTTCTTACTGGTATGACAAAAAGCAACTGGGCCTGGTTTATCGGCTGGCTGGCCATTGGGTTGGTATTTTATTTTTTGTACGGATATAAAAAAAGCAAACTGGCTCGGCAGGCGTAACTTTTTCCAGGCTATTATTTCTTTTACTGTATTGTACATTTGCAGAAATGGATAGCTTCTTTTGCATCCGGTGAAGGAATTATATGAAATACGAAATTGGCGATAAGATAATTGTGTTGCATTCTAATGAAGAAGGCGAAGTAGTTGAGATTATCAATGATAAAATGGTAATGATAGATGTTCGGGGTGTAAAATTTCCGGCATACATGGATCAGATAGACTTTCCTTACTTTAAGCGATTTTCAGAAAAGAAAATAGTAGCGCCGCCAAAGAACAAAAAATATATTGATAACCTGAAAACCGAAAAAACAAAACCAGCGGTTAAAGTAGCTGAAGGCGTATGGCTTACTTTTTTACCGGTAATGGATACAGATGAATTTGGCGATGATATTGTGAAAGAGCTGAAGATTCATTTGGTAAATGGTACAGACAAGGGTTATAATTTTTCATACAAACTTAATTTTTTTGGCAAGGCTGAATTTGAATTAAAAAACTCGCTGCACAATAACCAGGACTTTTATCTGCATGATGTTCCCTTTGAGGACATGAATGATAATCCTTCGTTTGATTTTGAATTTACTTTGTTGAACCCTGAAAAATCCAAAGCCCCTTTTTATGAACAATCTCTTAAGTTAAAGGCCAGGCAGATTTTTAATAAGATTACGGAAATACAAAAAAAGAATGAGGCTACTTTTTCATACCGGTTGTTTGAAAAATATCCTGATAAGGCACTGGATGATCGCATAGAGTTTGAAAGCCTTTCAGGTAAGGGATACAAAGTGTATGATGCAAAACAGGCAAGACAACACCTGGAGCCAGCCCGCAGCGTTGTCGATTTGCATATCGAAAAGATAGCTGACGACTGGAAGCACCTGAGCAATTTTGAAATAGTGACATTGCAACTAAAGACGTTTGAAAAGTATTATGAGCTGGCACTGGCCCACCATTAGTCATCTTTTATTGTAATTCATGGCGTTGGTGAAGGGACATTGAGGGATGAAGTACATGATATACTCCGGCTCAAGCGGGATGTGAAATCCTTTGTAAACCAGTACCATCCGGCGTATGGATATGGGGCAACCGAGATATTTTTCAAGCATAAATAGCCTCCAAAGCCATAAAAGCAATACTACAGGCCGTTTCAGTTTTGTATTCTAACAGCATCTCCTTACCTTTGCGCTCCCTTAAATTAAAGAATTTCAAGGGATATTATCTGAAGAGGCCCGAAAAGGATTCCAACTGTTTGGAAACGCCTCAAGGATTTAACATCAAAGCATTTAAAAATGCCAAAGGTAAAAACGAATTCCAGCGCAAAAAAACGCTTTAAAGTAACAGCGACTGGAAAAATAACTCACCAAAAGAGTTTTAAAAGGCACATCCTCACTAAAAAGACAAAAAAACGCAAGCGTAACCTCCGTATTGATGGCGAAGTTGCAAAATCAAACATGAATTTTGTAAAACGTTTATTGAGGTTAAAATAGTCTGGTAAATCAAACTGGTAAATTGCCAGGATGATATTTATGACTGCGATTTGTATTTTTTAATTTTTACTTTTTAATTTATTAAGATATGCCACGTTCAGTAAACTCCGCAGCAAGCAAAGCTCGCCGGAAAAAAATATTAAAACAAGCCAAAGGTTTTTATGGCAAACGTAAAAACGTTTACACCGTTGCCAAAAACGTAGTTGAAAAAGGGATGACCTACATGTTTGTAGGCCGCAAACTGAAGAA
>JAEUVI010000110.1 GCA_016787105.1 Chitinophagaceae bacterium
TGTATTGGGTTATGTCATCCGGGTTATTCCGGAAATATAATACGGCAAGCATATTGCCATTTTTATAATCCCTGCTATAGTTAAATTCAAACGAATTAATAAACTCCGGTTTCAATAATGGATTTCCCTGGCGCAGGTTAACCGGATCGCTTATATCAATGTATGGATTAATCTGCCAGAAATTGGGTCTGCGTATTCTCCTGGAGTAGTTAAGTTGTAATTGATCTTTTTCCGAGACTTGTTTTGTTAAAAACAAACTTGGGAATAACGCATCCCATATATTCCTGAATTTTTCCGGGTATTGATAGCCAAATTTCCTTGCACTGTCTATTAGTGTACCGGTGAATTTAGATTGCTCTGTCCGCAGGCCAAGTTGATATGAAAACGTTTTTATCTTTTCTGAATAAGTAAGGTAAGCGGCATTTACCATTTCCTTGTATTCATAATTATTGCTCAATGGTAGTTTTGTTTCCTGTCCGCTTTCAACTGCAAATGCATTATAAATATTTTCAAACCAGTTGTGATAGCTACGGATGCCTCCTTCCAGTTTTTTGTCGGTAGTAATGGGATTAATGAAATCTGCCTGGAAAGTCAGTTGATTGTTTGATCCATCACTCATATTACGGACAGTAGATGTCGGCTGATAAACAGATCCGTCAGGATAGAAATATGAATTTACAATATCAGCACCGCCATCATTTTTACCATAGTTATAATTAATATCGGCGGTTATTTCCCTTCCTTCTTTTGGAAAATTGTGTTTGAAATTTAATGCAGTACTTCTGCGGCGAAATCGGTTATTCCCTTCGGAAAAACGTTCACCATAATATTCCATCACCTTGTTATTGTTCAGGTATTGCTGGTTTTGAGTCTCATTATTACGAAAATTACCACTACCGATAAACTGGGTTACAGTTAAAGTATTCCTGTTATCAATAAAATAATCTATTCCTAACCGGATAGAACCAAAGCGCCGCATGCGGTCGTTCACGGTTAGCTGGTTAAAGTAATCCTGTAGCACCCCGTTGGATTTATTTTGTCGTTCTGTTTCTCCTTTTGCTTTTCCACCTGATTGATTGTAGCCGGTATTCAGGAAAAAATTGAATTTATTCTGCCGCAGGTTAATACTAAGGTTTCCGTTTGCTACATTAGGTGTGCCGGCACCTGCCGATACTACACCATTTAATCCTACCCGTTTATTTTTCTTCAGTACAATATTTATAATACCGCCGGAACTTGCTGCGTCAAATTTCGCTGAAGGGTTTGTAATCAACTCTACTTTATCAATATTTTCTGCAGGTATCTGGTCGAGTGTGAGAATGGTAGGACGGCCGTCAACAAATATCTGTGGGGGACTGTTTCTTAATTGAACATTGCCATCAAGGTCAACCGATACTGATGGTATGTTTTTCATAAGGTCAATTGCAGTACCTCCTACAGCAGTTACACTTTTTGAAGCATTGAAAACTTTGCGATCAATGCCCATTTCCAATGCGGGCTTGCTGGAGACGACCGTTACAGCACCTAATTGCTTGATGGCAGGCTCCAGAGAAATGTTGCCAAGGTCTTTTGAAAATTTTCCATCCTCAGCATTTACTGTAATTATTTGTTCAACGGGCTCAAACCCGATAGCAGAAATTACAAGACGAAATGTATTATCCTGCGGCAGGTTTATGAAATTAAAATCCCCGTTTGCTTTTGTCAGCATTCCGCGAAGAAGACTGTCATTATTTTGCGCAGCACCGTGGAAGAGTTGTACTGAAGCCGCTTCTATTCCTTTGCCAGTATTTTTATCTACCAGTTTTCCAAATAACCTGTTAGTGTTTATTGCAATCTTTGAATATGAAGGTATTTCAGGTTCGGGCTCCTGGGCAAGAACTGAAAGTGATAAAAATAAAAGTGATAGAATGAATAAAATATTTTTCATTTTCTGTTTTAAACGAATACAATTCAACGAGGTGAAATAATGCAATAAGACAGAGGTTTAATAGTGAGATCTGTGCAGGTCTTATTATGAGGTAA
>JAEUVI010000136.1 GCA_016787105.1 Chitinophagaceae bacterium
TTGTTGAATATAGTCGGAATTAAATCTTTTAATAAACGGAATCAATCCAAAGAACCTATAACTCGTTACAGTAATTTTTTTTGTGTCAATTTCGACCCCTTTAACAGCACTAATTCCTATTGTCAAAAACAGCACAGAGAAGAAATAGCCATAGTTCGGAAATCCAGATTTGAACAAATAGATGATTGTTGATAGTAAAACAGCGAATAGTATCCGGAGAAAATAAACCTTCGTATCAATTTTTCTCTTATACATTTCGTTGATTAATGAAACTGAAAGCAGGTATTCAATAATAGCGACCGATATACTTATTCTCCACAATCGTCTTTTTCATTTCCGCCGGATCAATAATTCCCTGTTTGGCATACACGATTTTACCGCCGGGCTCTACCAATATTGTATAGGGCAATGCACCCTGCCAGTTCACATCAATCGCATCAATCAGTTTGTATTTATCATCCACGCTGAAAATATAATTCTTGACGGACGATTGTTGCTGCTGCAAAAACTTCAAAGCTTTATCTTTTTTATCCGGTGAATCGGCACTGATACTGATAAATTCAAAATCGCGGCCACGGTACATGCGGTTGATAGTTATGAATTCCGGGTATTCTGTAATGCAAGGCCCGCACCAGGTAGCCCATACATTTATCAGGCGTAGCTTATCCGTATTGTTTTTTATCAGGTCTTTAATACCTGCTTCATCTATAGGTTCAATATTTACAGGTTCTTTGGCCCATTTCTCTGCGGTCTTTATACGCCAGTCACTTTTCTCAGCCCATTTTACCGAGCAACCAAATACTTTGGTTGTTTGAACCGGTACGGGTTTGTTTACCAGTAATGCTTCAATCGCATTGCGTGTGTCAAATTGAGTTGGTGTTTTGGTAGGCTTTTCTACATCATCAATGCGGCCCTGGTACTGTAGTTTTCTTTCTTTATCAAAAATAAAAACATGCGGGGTAGTGGAGGGGCCATAAGCGCGGGACGCTGCTTCCGTTTCACCATCGTATAGATAAGGGAAGTTGTATTTTTTTTGTGCCGCCCTGATCTTCATTTCTTCAAATGAATCGCTTAGATCTGTATATCCCAGTTCGCTTAACTGTACTGAGTTCGGATCATTGGGCATAATAGCCACAATCGCTACGCCCTTTTTTGTGTAATCGTTTACCAACTGTATTATCCTGTCTTCATAAGCCTGCGCGGTAGGACAGTGATTGCAGGTAAAAATAACAACCAGCACCTTCGCATCTTTGAAAGAAGCCAGCGTATAGTTCTTGCCATCTACACCCGGCAGGTTGAAGTCCGGCGCTTTTTCTCCAATGGCCAATGTTTTGTGTTCTTCGTACACAGGTATAAAACTATAAAGTGCAGTAATAAGCACTAAAATGCAGGCGGCAAATAACTTTTTCATATGAAATCTGCTTTGTGAAAAGATAAAATTTTTTCTTCATATTGATTCTATTTCGTAAATTACAGTCAATACAATGCGCCCTTCTCCACGATTCGCTTGTTTTCCTTTTAAATTTTCAAAACTGATTGCTTGCTGAGAGGTATTGGCAGTTTACTGGCACAAAATTTTCAGCATTTTATATCCATTTAAATCAGTTACTATGAACAACGCTGCGCCACGGCGATTTTACGAAGACGGGGAATTGCCCAAACAGCTAGCCCCGATTATTCCGATTAAACCAGTTAAGAAGGTTGCTCCAAAAACGGAAAAAAAGATTGCCGCTGTAAAAACAGGTACACAGAATGCTACTCCTGCCCCTGGTTTTACAGCCCCGGTATTTAAGCCGAAGAGGCACGATATGCTTTAGATGTTCAACTAACCAGGCTGGTTTATTTATTGAAATGCCCCCGTGTAGGAGGCATTTTTTATTTATTTCAAAAAAACAGCCCCGGTAACTACCGGGGCTGTTTTCATATTTTGTTTTAAAGAATGATTATTGTTCTGTCAGGTTCAGCGGATAGGTATATACTCCATCATAGCCCGGATAGATGCCTTCCAGCCTTGCACTGCCTTCAGAAGCGGCAATTGCTTTTTTGAATTCTTCCACATTACTTACATCCATTCCATTTACGCTGGTAATTACAAAGCCTTCCTGCATTCTTGTTTTACTGAATGCGCTGCCCT
>JAEUVI010000149.1 GCA_016787105.1 Chitinophagaceae bacterium
AAGATATAACGTTGAAGTACTCGTTAAGAAATTTGATACAATAAACTACGCGAAGGATAATAAGATTTCTATCCAGGTAGCGGCAAGAGAGTTACGTGATAGTTGGTTCAATGAACTCCTGGCTCCCGACTCTATACTCCCGACTCCACACTGGCTCCTTACTGCTCACCATCTCGGCGATAATATCGAAACCATGCTGATGAATTTTTTTAAAGGAACTGGTATTGCAGGGTTGAGAGGCATTTTGTCAAAGCAGGGAAAAATTATCAGGCCATTGTTATTTGCAAGGAGAGAGGAAATACTCGCTTTTGCAAAAGAAAATAATTTGAGTTGGGTAGAAGATAGCTCAAATGAATCAGATAAGTATTCACGTAATTATATCCGTCACCAGGTGATCCCTGTAATAGAAAAAATTTATCCCGAAGCAGAAAGCAACCTGGCTGAAAACCTGCAACGCTTTCGTGATATTGAAAATTTATACCAGCAGTCAATTTCATTACATAAGAAAAAACTCTGTGAACAGAAAGGAAACGAAATCCATATTCCTGTATTGAAATTGAAAAAAACGGAAGCCATTCACAGTATTGTTTATGAAATAATAAAAGACTTTGGTTTTCATGCCGCACATGTAAATGAAGTGATCAACCTGCTGGATAGTGAATCGGGAAGATACATCGCATCGCCCACGCACCGTATTATTAAAAACAGGAACTGGCTGATAATTGCACCGGTTGTTACGGAAGAAGCTGAGAACATTTTAATTGACAGAGATATTCTGAATGTAAAATTTGCAGGTGGCAGTTTGCAATTGGAGCAACTCTCTACTCACGACTCACCACTCACCACTCACCACTCCAGCGCTCAGCTCGATCTAAAGCAAATACATTTCCCGCTTCTGCTTCGTAAATGGAAAGCCGGAGACTATTTCTATCCACTCGGCATGAAAAAGAAAAAGAAGCTGGCGCGTTTTTTTATCGATCAGAAATTATCCAAAACTGAGAAAGAAAAAGTATGGGTGATTGAATCAGATAAAAGGATAGTCTGGATTGTTGGCCATCGTATTGATGATCGGTTTAAGATAACAGGACAAACGAATGATGTTTTAAAAATCACATTGTCATAAAGCACCCGGACCTCTCGGGTGTGTCACCTGTTCCAGGAAAAAACTGAGAATTCTCGGGTCCATAACTATTGTAAATACAATACCGAAGATAGCTCCCCAGAAATGTGCATCGTGATTGATATTGTCGCCACCTTTTTTTGACATGTATACCGAATAGGCAAGATATAATATGCCATATAAAATTGCTGGTACGGGCGGAAATGTAAACCATGCCCATGGTGCCATTAATATATATGCAAATACAACTGCTGATACACCGCCCGATGCACCGAGGCTACGGTAGTAAGAATCATTGCGGTGCTTGATAAATGAAGGAATATCTGAAACAACTATAGCAGCGAGGTAAAAAAATAAAAAGCCGAATTTGCCGAGATAGTTTGCGTACAAGCCTTCCATAGAACGTCCAAAAAAATACAATGTAAACATATTGAAAAACAAATGCTGGTAATCAGCATGCAAAAAACCGGAGGTTAACAAACGGTACCACTGCTTTTGTTCTTTTACTGCGGGAGGATATAGAATGAGATCATTCATTACTTTGTAATTATTGAATCCACCAAGTGATACAAGCACTGTAATGATGATAATAATGAGCGTTATTGATAAGTTCATGATATTTTTTTGTAATGATAAAGTGAAAATTGAAAATACGGAATATCAAATCAAAACTCAGCGATGATGATACTTTTCATTTCTGATAATAGAACAGGCACGGTATACCTGCTCTGCAAGGATCAAGCGGACTAACTGATGTGGGAATGTCAGTTGTGATAAACTCCACTTGTAATCAGCCCTGTCCAGTACTGCTTTATCGAGGCCAAATGCGCCACCAATCAGGAACACAAGTTTGCGTATACTCTGGTTGGATCTTTTCTGAATAAAATCGGCCAGTGTTTCTGAGGTTAATTGTTTGCCATATTCATCAAGCGCAACGAGATAATCATCTTTTTGCAACCAATCAAGGATGATTTCACCTTCCTTCTTTTTTAAATCCATTTCACTCATCATCGCCGCATTTTTTGGCACTGGAATAATATTCCATTCTACGGGATAGTATTTGGAGATGCGTTTGGTAAAATCTTCCACACCTTCTTTTACATAAGGCTCATTATTTTTGCCGATGGCCCAGAAATGCAGTTTCATAGTGATAAAGCTACTGAAAGCAGGCGTTCAGGATTAATCAACGGGATTTCTTTTATAAGTATGATAATGATTTTGACCGCAACTGTTTTTGCTTTATTTTTGCCGCCCCAAACTGTCCAATTAACTCTGGATCACAAGGTTTGGAAAAACTAAGGCCCCGTAGCTCAACTGAATAGAGCATCTGACTACGGATCAGAAGGTTTCAGGTTTGAATCCTGACGGGGTCACACAATCAGGTAAAGGGCTTCATGAAAGTGAAGCCCTTTCTCATTCTTAGCTTTTGCATATAAATATTGATAATTGAGTTCTGCTAAAAGAAAATCTTTGAGTTTTAAAGCTATGTTATAGGTTCAAGAATTACTTTTCATCACCTGCGAGATAATTACTGCCCTTCTTCAATTGTTTTGTTGTACTATTAATAAGATAAGTTTACAAGTACTATACAGAATTTTTATTTATCTGAGTGGGGAGTGCCTGCGAAAATAAAATCAGCTTGTTGTTTTACGGGAAGGTTATTTAGTTCAAGTGCTTTGAGCAATGGCCGATAAAAGCACCTGGGCCAATGGAGAAAAGCGTATTAGATATCCTTTGGTTTACCAGGTATTTTATTTGTTTTCCAGGCAATGACAGTACATCACAGTTGCCTGTTTGGGCATTATTATATTTGATCAAATCCATTTACCATAGCGAAATAACAGGAGAATGCAGGTAATCTTAGGAGTTATTTTTCACTTTATCGGCGGCTTTGCTTCGGGTAGTTTTTATATTCCCTATAAAAAAGTAAAGGGCTGGGCATGGGAAAGTTATTGGATTATCGGGGGCTTGTTTTCGTGGCTTATTGTGCCGCCCCTGGCTGCCTGGCTCACCATCCCGAACTTTACGGCTATCATTCGTGAGACTAACAATTCTACAATTGGCCTGGCTTACTTATTTGGGGTGCTTTGGGGTATTGGCGGGCTTACTTATGGATTAGGTGTTCGCTACCTGGGTGTTTCATTAGGCAGCAGTATTATTCTTGGGCTGTGTATGGTGTTCGGCGCTATCATTCCATCTGTGTACTATGATTTTTTTCCAAAAGAAGGAAAAGATACGTTTAGTATGATGGCGGGCTCCGATTGGGGTATGACTGTGCTTGCAGGACTGGCGGTTTGTATTATTGGTATTATTATTTGTGGCAGGGCAGGGGTGATGAAAGAAAAGCAACTATCCACAACAACTGATCCACACGGTATGGCTGCGAAGACAGAGTATAAGTTCGGGTTGGGCTTATTAGTGTCGATAGTTTCAGGAGTGCTCAGCGCCTGTTTCAATTTTGGCCTGGAAGCAGGGAAGCCGATGGCCGATGCCGCGAATGAAATATGGAAAGTAGCAAATCCGGGAGAAGGAAATTTTTTATACCGGAACAATGTTACTTATGTTGTTGTTCTCTGGGGTGGGTTAACTACCAATTTTATCTGGTGCATGATCCTCAATGCACGAAATAAAACATTTGGTGACTATGCCAATAAGAAAACACCATTACTTGCCAATTATATTTTTGCGGCACTGGCAGGAACAACATGGTTTTTGCAGTTCTTTTTTTATGGTATGGGAGAAAGTAAAATGGGTAATGGTGCCAGTTCATGGATATTGCACATGGCATTTATCATCCTGGTAGCAAATATGTGGGGACTGGTATTGAAGGAATGGAAAGGAGTAGACAAAAAAACGATCAATACAATTATAGCTGGAATTATTGTAATTATTGCCTCGGTTCTACTGGTTGGGTATGGCAATTCACTAAAGAAATAAGATTTTTATATTTAACATAAAAAGAGAAAGAAAACTTATCATATGGCTACAACTACAACAAATTTTAAGCACGTAAGTTATTTGTGGGACGATAAAAAAGCAGCTGAGCTTGCAGGTGATGAAGTAGGATTGCTGGTATATCGTTCCAATCTGTTAGGAGCTGATTTGCGATTAACAAATTATGGCGGCGGCAATACTTCGTGCAGGGTAATGTCAAAAGATCCATTAACAGGCAAGGAAGTAGAAGTGATGTGGATAAAAGGAAGCGGAGGTGATTTGGGTAGCATGAAGCGAAATGGACTGGCAGCATTATATGTTGACAGGCTTCGTTCATTGACAAATGTGTATCGTGGACTGGCACACGAAGATGAAATGGTAGAGCTATTCAATCATTGCATTTTTGATCTCGCATCCAAAGCGCCATCAATAGATACACCGCTTCATGGATTTCTTCCTTTCAAACACATTGATCATTTACATCCGGATGCAGCAATAGCAATTGCTGCTGCAAAAGATGGTAAGAAAATAACAAAGGAATTATTCAATGGAACCATCGGTTGGGTAGAATGGCAACGCCCGGGTTTTGATTTAGGTTTAAAACTAAAAGCATGCCTTGATGAAAATCCGGGTATTCGCGGCATCATGCTGGGTTCGCATGGCTTGTTTACATGGGGCGATACAGCGTATGAAAGTTACATCAATACGTTGGAAGTAATAGAAAGGTGCGCACAATACCTTGAAAGCCCCCCCGCCTCTAAAGGGGTGCTTGCAAGAGAAACTTTTGGAGGACAGAAAATAACTTCATTAAAAAAAGAAGACAGGTTACATAAAGCTGCACAACTGATGCCGGTACTGAGAGGTTTTTGTTCCAGTAGTGATTTGCATAATTCCCCTTCAGGGGTTAGGGGCATGATCGGTCATTTTACAGACGATGATCGTGTATTGCAGTTTATTAATTCAAACGATTTGGATAAACTGGCACCGATGGGAACCAGTTGCCCGGATCACTTTTTGCGTACAAAAATTTCTCCGTTGGTATTAGAACTCGGTACTTCAGAAGATTTAACCAACATAGCGGCGGTAAAAGAAAAGTTAGCACCGGCATTTGAAGCATATCGAAAAATGTATGCAGATTATTATGCTACTTGTAAGCATCCTGATAGCCCTGCCATACGTGATGCAAATCCTGTTGTCATATTATATCCTGGTGTGGGTATGTTCACTTTTGCAAAAGATAAACAAACAGCAAGAGTAGCAGCAGAATTTTATATCAATGCGATTAATGTAATGAAAGGAGCAGAAGCAATTTCTGAATACACTTCTTTGCCGCGCCAGGAAGCCTTTAACATTGAATATTGGTTACTGGAAGAAGCGAAACTGCAACGAATGCCAAAGCCAAAATCGTTGAGCGGAAGGATCGCATTGATCACAGGTAGTGCTGGTGGAATAGGTAAGGCGATTGCAAAGCGGTTTGCAGAAGAAGGAGCTTGTGTTGTTATCAACGATATCAATGAAGAGCGGATGAAAGGCGCGATGGAAGAGTTTCAAAAACAGTTTGGCCGGGATACAGCTTCATCTACTTTGTTAGATGTGACAGACAATGCAACTATTGAAAAAGCATTTGCAGCAGCAGTTCTTGCTTTTGGCGGAGTAGATATTATTGTCAGCAATGCAGGTATCAGTATCTCCAAATCAATAACAGATCATAGTTTAGAAGATTGGGATAAGCTGTATGATATATTGGTGAAAGGCC
>JAEUVI010000151.1 GCA_016787105.1 Chitinophagaceae bacterium
CATTTTTCATTGCGTGCAGGATTAGCTTCTTACAATGGTGATCTCAAGCGGAAATCCTTCAGCCCCTCACAATCGTCTTTTTTCGGTTCACTCGGTGCCCGGTACGATATAAGCGAACATATCATGGCACGTACCTATTTCAGCCTTACTTCGCTAAAAGGAGATGATAAAAAAGGTACAGCATTAATGCAGACCCGTAATCTTGATTTTAAAACAAAATTGTTTGAATGGGAATTGGGTGCGCAATACAATTTTTTAAACCTTAATGAACATTGGTGGACTCCATACGCCTATCTCGGTATCGGTGTTTTTCATTTTAACCCTTATACAAAAGATGAAACAGGCGCTAAAACTTTTTTAAAACCCCTTAGTACAGAAGGACAAGGAATTGTAGCAGGTGTAAAAAAATATAGTCTTACGCAATTGAGTATTCCATTTGGCGTAGGTGCAGAACGATCTATTAATGAAGATATGCGTGTAGGATTTGAAATGGGATATAGAAAGTTGTTTACTGATTACATAGATGATGTAAGTAATGTATATGCAGATCAGGCTACCTTACTTGCTGCAAAAGGACAAAAAGCAGTTGATCTTGCTTATCGTGGCGACGAAGTAGGATCCGGCCCTTATCCTGCTGCGAATATAACAAGGGGAAATCCGAACAGTAAAGACGGATACTTTTATGTAGCTATAACTTTTACTGTTCGTTATTGGTTTGATAAATACAAGAAAACAGCCGGTCTTCCATCCTATCACAGAAATAAAAAGCTGGGCTGCCCATCTACACGGTATTAAATAGTTCATCTTTCTTTACTTCACTATTCAGAACAAAAGCATAATTGCTTATATGACCGGTTAATACTCTTATAACACGGTTTAGAAATCAGGTTATCTATTTACTTATTCCCGCAGTACGAATGTGTATGTGGAATAACTTTTTCCTGTCTTCCTCGCTGGGTCACCCGAGTTTTAGGTTAAATAAATCGAGCAAATTTTTTGCCGTTGCGAATGTTCCAAAAAAGAATCACGCCGTTGCTGAGTGTTGCGTCAGGGATTGTAGCAAAGCAAAACACCAGCAACACGAACTGTAAGCGTCTTCTATTTGTTTGTTGGTGTGAAGCATTTAGATTGAGAGATTCTTAAAGATAAACACCAACAAAGGCGTAAAAATGGCGCTACCAGTAGCGCCATTTTTATCAGAAATATTAAAGCGGGTAATGTGATTGCCGTTCGTCTATCACGTATGTTTTTGATAAACTGTCATGCCAGGGATAACAGGGGTTGCCCAATGCGCTGAAAACATTAAAGGGGATAATCCTGCAAATTCCGCGCAGCAATGCATCTTTCAATTCAAGGTGGGTGCCGTCTTCCCTTACTGCCCTTGTTCCGGTTAGTAATTTGCCGATTGTTTTCCCTTTCATTGCAAACTCTATCAATCCCATAAATAGTGCATATGTAAACACATAAATCAGAATACTGAAAATTGCCAGGCCTGTAGAATCGGGCGTAACTTCTACCTGTAACGTTACATTGAATGATGCAAGCAGCAATGAAAGCACATAAAAGAAAACATAAAATACAATCCGATCGACCAGGTAGTTTACAAATCGCTTCCCGCCACTTGCCTGCACCAGGTGATATTGATTATCGTCAAAAAGATGTTGCTCCTGGCTTTCGTTTGGTTCCATTCGTATGATCGTTTGTAAAAAATGAAAATAGTAAAAAACAAGTTCAGAAGGAAGGTATCAGTGACAATTATTATCAGGCACTTTTGATTACTTTTTCAGCATTTTCAAAAACCTTTTTCTTCTTTTTTTCATACCACCATTGCGGCACAGTTTTTTTCATAACAGTATCAATGCTGCGCATACCAAAAAGGTTCCATGCACCCCGAAGCTTACCACCGATTGAAGGTTGCATGGCACGCAGGCTCATTGCAAAACCACTATCCAGGTATTCCATATGGTGCCAGTAGCCTGCCGGCATGAATAATGTGTCGCCGTGATCCAATGTTAAATCATAACCATTGGCGAGTTTTAATGCAGGAAACTGTTTGTAATCCGGGTTGCCGTTTTTTTCATAATAGTTTGAAAAATCGGCGAGGCTTAGTACTTCAAAAGGTTTGCGATATAATTTATACTGTTCTGAAAAGGGAAAAAGCAATACTCTTTTTTTACCGGTAAATTGAGTGTGGAGTATATGCGACATATCGATGTCAAAATGCATATGCGTGATGGAAGTTTTTCCCCCTACAAAAAGCATCGGGTACTTTTTTACAAAGCCCTTCATAAGATCTTCCGGCCATGTAAAATCATGTGTAAGCTGTGGTGCATGATCAAAAATATTGAAAAGGAATATCCGCCAACCAGCAGGTCCTTTACTTATCATATCAATGTATTCTCCAAATGTTTTGTAATCATCTGCTGAATTAATAGGTGTATATGCATCGCTTTTTATATTGTTATAAAGCGGCACTTTTTTTTCACCAACCAGTTGTTTAAAATATTCCCAGTTCCATTTTGTATAGGCTGGCCAGTTTTTAGACAGGTTTTTTATAACTACAGGTATGCCCGGTTCATAAAATTCCTTCCTGAACTCATCAGACCCGATATGCTCTACAGTAACAACCGGTTTCAATTGCATGGAATGCGGTTTTTGCAAATATAATAAGACATTAAAATACGAACAGAACTGCTATCAAAACCGGCCTTTACCAGCCATTTAATAAAAGCTATTTTTGTGGTCTCGATTATGTTACTGCATGTGCACCCGGATAATCCACAGCCACGACAGATAAAAACAATCGTGGACACCCTGCAGAAAGGAGGGATAATCATATATCCTACTGATACAATTTATGGCTTGGGTTGTGACATCTTTCAGCACAAGGCTATTGAAAAAATATGCCGGATAAAAAAAGTGGATCCGCAAAAAGCACAGCTTTCTTTTATATGCTACGATCTTAGTCACCTGAGTGACTTTGCAAAGCAAATTCCCACGCCGGTATACCGCATGCTGAAAGAATACCTTCCCGGTCCTTATACGTTTATTTTACCGGCGAGTAAAATGGTACCTAAAATTTTACAAAGTAAAAAAGATACAATCGGCCTTCGAATACCCGATAATGAAATAGCAAGAACGATTGTAAAAGAACTGGGGAGGCCGATACTAAGCGCTTCATTGCCGGGTGAAATGGTAGAAGATTATACCGATCCGGAAATTATGTATGAAAATTTTCATAAAGAAGCAGATATCATTGTAAATGGTGGCATTGGCGGGGCTATTCCTTCTACTATTATCGACTGCACCAGCGATGAACCTGTATTGATAAGAAAAGGATTAGGTGAGTGGAAGGAGTGATAAAATAAAAAAGCACCACTCCAAATAACTGGAGTAGTGCTTAACCTTCAATCACGATATTCCCTACTTTATGCTATGCTGACAGAAACTATGAATGTCTGCGGTGATGATTGTGTTTGTAGCGGTACACTTTGCGGCTATCATGTCTTTTCATCTTGGCCAGGTGACGGCGTTCGCGATAACTTAGCTTTCCATCACGCCATGCTTTCCGTTTTTCATGATTATAGAATTTTTTATCGTGACGTAATCTTCGCATTTCACCACGGGTAAGCTCACCACTCCTGTAACCTTCTGTAACCCTGTGATGACGAGATCTTTCACCAGATGCCTGCTGTGCAGATGCTGCTGTAGTAAATAAGGCAAGGACTAAACCAAACATTAGAATTCTTTTCATGGCTATTCTTTTTTGTTGTTTGTAAATGTTATACAATAGAATAGAAGCATGAAGAGTGCTGAAGTTTAAGCGCTAAGAAAACTTTAACAGCGGGTATTACTCTCCGAAAAGTTCTGGTTGAACAGGCTGTATTGCAAAGCTTTTGCGGTGATACCGGCAAATCCCGAACGATTCTATAGCAGAGCGATGTTCCTTTGTGCCGTATCCTTTATTGGA
>JAEUVI010000206.1 GCA_016787105.1 Chitinophagaceae bacterium
ATATCCCAATATTTGTGCTGCTTCGCCGAGTTGATTCATGTTTTTTTGCAGTGTGTCCAGGTCCGTATGAATAGAAGTGATGGCTAGATTATTATCGCTGAGAATTTTCTTTACTTCTGCAGCAGTATGGCCAAAGTAGCCACTGCCTTTAAAACCTAATGAAGGGGTTATTGCTTCCCAACTTTTTTTAGCGGCATCCGTACTAAAGGGATAGGGGCCGTACAATTCTACTTTTTTATAGCCCATTGCTGCGAGCATTTTTACGGTGCCTGCAAAGTCGGTATCAAGCAGGCGTGGCACCGAAAAAAATTGTATCCCGATTTTATCAATCAATGCAGGTGTATTGAATAAGTCATGCGCAAGCAACAAACCTGTTGCTTATAAAGCGGAGTTGCTGATAAATTTTCTATGGCTAAGCATATAATCGCGTTTGATATGAATACTTATAAAGTTAGTGCAATGTTATGTTGAAAAAAACTATTGCGATGAATGGACTTCCTGGTCAATTACATTCAACAAAGAATATTTGCCGGGATCGTCCTGGCGCAATTCCCATATCATTACGCCGGCTGCTTTTTCTTTTGCAAGTAATGTTTTTCTCCGGATGGTAGCGATACCGTTGTAGTAAATAGCGCCTCCGCCTTCTGGGCGAATTTCATCTTTGTTTTCATTGCCGGGAAATTTGCTGACGATATCCGCGAATGAAAAATAGCTGCCGGATTTTGTGCCAAAGCAATAGGCGTAAAACGGTAAGCCGAGGTTTACTTTTTCTTTTGATAATTGGCGTGTTACTGTCCAGTAAGAAAGATCATTCACAGCTTTTTCATATGAAGAATGCTGACCCGGTCGTTGCGGAGCCCATGGCCCGGTTTCGTCGTAAGACATGATGTTTATAAAATCAAATTGTTTTAATGCAGCATCACTGATTTTTTCTCCATTCCATGTAGCAACTGCTGCGGTTAGCAGTTTATTCATTGGTTTAAGACGTGCAGATAAATCTTTTACAAAATTTTCATAGTTGCTGTCAATTACATCATTTTCCAGGTCTACATCCAATCCGTCAAGATTATGTGTTGTAACCAACGAAATAAGTTTTTCTGTAAATATTCCGCGCATACTATCTGTCAGCAATTTGGCATAGTATGGATTGTGAGATCCTCCACCAATTGATAGCAGCACTTTTACTTTATTCATATGTGCCAGCATTGAAAGTGAATCAAGCCCGGCTGGTAAAATAGGATTGCCTGCGGAATCAGGATTTACGAATGCGATATTGAGATGTGTAATTTTTTGAAAATTTACCTTACTGATATCCGGCATTTGCCTGCCGGAATGTATGTAGCCAACAACGCGAAACTGGGCCTTTGCCATGGATGCTAATAAAAAGCAGGCAACTATGACTTTTAGTTTGTTCATTATGCTGCAATCTGTTTTATAGTTTTTATAACGAGAAATTTTTATAAAATACCTTTTGTTAATCCTATACTTTTTTGCCTGTGCAATGATATATTGGAATACAAAGTACTGCTATAAATTTATCCCGTTTTTTAATTACGAAGAAAATAAATGTAAGTTTATGAAATGGTCAGATTGGTTTAAATAATAGATATGACACTTGAACACGCAGCTATCTGGACGAAAGATCTCGAAGTATTAAGAACGTATTACTGTAAATATTTTGGAGCAGCTTCCAATGAAAAATATATAAACCCAGTATCAGGTTTTGAAAGCTATTTTCTTTCGTTTGATAGCGGGGCGAGGCTGGAAATTATGAGCAAGCCGGGAATACCGGCAAATAGTAACGATACAATTTTGTTACAACATGAGGGTATCATTCACCTGGCATTTGGTGTGGATACAATGCGGGAGGTTGACGAAATGGCTGTGATTTTAAAAAGTAACAATTATAAAATACTGAATGGCCCACGTAAGACAGGTGATGGATATTATGAATTTGAAACCCTTGATCCGGATAATAACCGGATTGAAGTAACAACAAAATATATTTCCTCCTGATTTTTTAATGTAGATTTATTTACAAAATTCCATATCATGCCTGAAAAAGTTGATTGGCCTGAAGCCATAAAACCATTGCTGAAAAAATATAAGGACAAGCAACATCCGCTTGAATATAAAAACGTGTATCAATTGGTAGTAATGGTTGTTTTGTCTGCGCAGGATTCCGACAGGAATATCAATAAAATTGCACCGGCATTGTTTGAAAAGTTTCCGGATATGAAAGCGCTTTCAAAAGCTACAGATAAAGCATTGACGCCTTTCATTACCGGTGTCCGGAATTTTGCTAATAAAACAAAATGGCTGCTTGAAATAGGACAAGCAGTTAAAGATGACAAAAATATACCTGATACATTAGATGAGTTGACAAAGCTGCCGGGTATCGGAAGAAAATCTGCAAACGTTATTCTCCGCGAATCAGGAAAACCTGCTGAAGGTGTTATTGTGGATTTGCATGTTGTACGTGTCGCGCCACGACTTGGTATCGCGACAGGCGCAGATCCAAAAAAGATCGAAAAGCAGATAATGGATATATTGCCACAAAAGCAATGGGATGCAGGTATGGCGATGTCATTTTTAGGAAGAGAAATATGCAGGCCCCAACCAAAATGTGAACTGTGTCTTATGCGTGCAGTCTGTAATTTTTATAGAGAGCAGTTGGGTAAATAGCATAGTTCTGCTAATGGATGGTTTAATCTTTTTAGTTATTATCTGATAATCTCTGCAGGCAACAATTCTTCTTTTATTTTTCCTTTTTCAACAGATACAAAATAGTTATTGTTGTCTTTATTCTGAGAAACAGATTTTTTAAACTTTCCGTTTACAAATAAAAGCCCGGCCAAATCATCGCAGGCATAACCAGGTTTTAGTTTTCCATTCAGAATAGCTTTATGATAAAGAGGTCTCCTGTCTGCCTCCGCGTGGTAGTGCGGAGAATGGCTATAATCAAGCAGGCCTAACCCTTGTACAA
>JAEUVI010000207.1 GCA_016787105.1 Chitinophagaceae bacterium
CAGGAAATTGTGGTTAAAGTGATCCACAAAGGTGTAGGCCAGATTACAGAAAGTGATGTTACTCTTGCCAATGCATCCGATGCTATCATTCTTGGTTTTAACGTTCGTCCTTCCGTGCAGGCGGCAAGATTGGCCGACCAGGAAGCAATTCAGATACGTAACTACTCCATCATCTATAACGCGATAGATGAAATCAAGAGTGCGATGGAGGGTATGCTGGAGCCGAAAATACAAGAGAAGATTGTGGCAAATGTGGAAGTACGCGAAGTATTTAAGTTTGATAAAGCTGTTGTAGCCGGTTGCTTTGTATTGGATGGCAAAATAAAAAGAGACTCCAAAGTCCGCCTTATACGCGATGGTATCGTAATATATCCAGCCGCAGAAGCGCCAGCCGCCGAATTGGCTTCTCTCAAACGTTTTAAAGACGATGTAAAAGAAGTACTGAGCGGTATGGAATGCGGATTGACAGTAAAGAACTATAGCGACCTGAAAGTTGGCGATATAGTAGAAGCCTATGAACAGGAAGAAGTAAAAAGAACGCTTTAATTATGACAGCCGCCTACTTTATAGGGCGGCTGCTTGCCTTTTAACTTCAAACTTTTGTTAAATAGCTCATTTTAGCTTTTCGTTTTTTTTATGAAAAGTAATTTTGAGTTTATCCCATTTTATGAGAAAATATATTCTATTCAGTTTACTGTTGATTGTGGCTGCCTTTGGTGTGGCGCAGGCCCAACCCAAAAAAGTAGTAGCCGATAAAATCATTGCGGTAGTTGGTGACAGGATTATTCTTCAGTCTGATATTGAGAACCAATTGTCGGATCTAATACGAGGAGGGCAACAAGTGCCCGAGAATGCGGATTGCCTTATTTCCGAGCAAGCCATTATTTCAAAAGTATTAATGCTGCAGGCCGAAAAAGATTCGCTGCCGGTAACTGACGATGAAATAGAAGCAGAACTTGATCAGCGTGTACGGTATTTCATTCAGCAATATGGTACACAGGAGCAATTGGAGCTCGTAGCGCAAAAAACAGTTTACCAGATTAAAGATGAAGCAAGGGAATCTATCAGGGAAAACAAGCTGGCAACTGCTATGCAAAAGAAAATTGTTGAAAATGTAAAAATCACTCCGACAGAAGTAAAGAGTTTCTTTGAAAAAATACCAAAAGACAGCCTACCCTTTTATGAATCCGAACTCGAAGTTGGACAGATAGTATCTTATCCAAAACCTTCAAGAGACTTGGAAAAATACATTGTAGATGAACTGAACAATTACAAGCGCATGGTAGATTCAAAAGTTTCTACTTTCGAACAACTTGTAAAAAGATATTCTGAAGACCCGGGAAGCAAGGATCGTGGCGGTGAATATGAAATGAACCGCAATGATAAGATTTGGGATCCCGCTTTTATGGCTGCAGCATTCCGCCTGAAACCAGGAGAATATTCACAACCGGTAAAAAGCAAGATGGGTTATCACCTGATTTACCTGGTTTCACGCAATGGTGACAACATTATTGTGAGACACTTGTTGCGTATTCCTCCTATTACTCCTGAAGAAATCGCGCAGTCATCAGCCAAGCTGGATTCTGTACGTGCGAGAATTATTGCCGGAACTATGACTTTCAATGAAGCTGCCACAAAGTACAGTGAAGATGAACAAGCTAAGTATTCTGGTCCATTCTTTATGAATCGCAGCGGCGGGCCTTACGTAACTATCGATATGCTGGATAAGGAAGTGGTGGCAGCGCTTGCAAAGATGAAAGTGGGCGATTATTCTCAGCCTGTTGAGTTTACGGATGAGCGTGTAGGGAAGAAGGGGGTTCGGATTATTTACCTGAAATCACGTTCGGAACCACACCGCATGAACCTGCGCGATGATTATGATAAAATAGCCGGATTTGCATTGGAAGAAAAAAAGTCTAAAGTGCTTGAAAAATGGATGAAAGAAAAGATTCCTACTTACTATATTATGCTTGACAACGATACAAAAGAAAGTTGCCAGAGCCTCCGGAAATTTGTACCGGAAGACGCAAAATCCTTTTAGCAAAAAAATATTTATCAGCGAAAAGAGCGGCCATGGCCGCTCTTTTCGCATTTTACCATCTCTTTAAATCTTGGTGGGTTTAAT
>JAEUVI010000216.1 GCA_016787105.1 Chitinophagaceae bacterium
AGTATTCATTGGACAGCGATGAGCTATATGCGAACCTGGATAAACTGGCCGATCAGATTAAAACAAATAATCTGCCGGTACCTGAATCACAGAAATACGTTAATCCAAATTACAAACTCACCACACAAGATAAAATGGAGAGTGGCGGTTTCGGAGACATATTTAATTAATAACACTAAAATCAACATACAACATGAAATGGTCTAAACTTACATTTTTCTCAAAAGCAGCAATAACCTTATTAACTGCTGGCGGCATCGGTGCAGCGGTATATTACCTGTCACCCGGCCTTCGCACGTCTGAATCAAAGACGCTCGAAAAACTTGAAGTAACGGACAAAGATGTAAACAATGTGACTACATCTGCTGAATTACCGTTACCATCTGCAGATCTTTCCACTTCAGACAAACCATTGGTCCGCATAGGCGGTTATGCGTGGAATGCACAATCTGGGATCATAGTAGCAAACGGTGGCACAAAAACTACAAAAGGATCGTTGATGGAGCAAAACGGTATCAACCTTGAATTGATCCGCCAGGACTGGTTATCTGAATTGCGCAACCTGCAATTAAAATTCATAGAAGAATTTGATAAAGGAAGCAATTTTCCGAAAGAAGGTGTAGCCGGCATCATGATAATGGGCGATGGCGCTCCTTTTTATATCAGCTCTACGCAACAGGCATTGGATGATAAGTATGGAAAAGGAAAATATACATTGCAGGTAATGGGCGCTGTGGGCCTTAGCTATGGTGAAGATAAATTGATCGGGCCACCAAGCTGGAAAATGAACCCACAATCCATAAAAGGTTCATTAATATCTACGGTTATTGGTGACGGTGACTGGGTAGTAGCAGTGAACTATGCATTTGCAAACAATATAAAAGTAAACCCTGATCCTGCAACATACGATCCGGAAGCTGTCAACTTTATGGCTGCTGCCAATGACGACTATATTGAAGCATCAAAAGATTTGATTAAGTCGCAAAAAGAAGGTTTCACTGTTCCTTTAAAAGAAGTAAAGAATGGTAAACTGACTGGTAAAACCATAAACAAAAAAGTAGATGGTTGTGCTACATGGACACCCGGCGACAAAATGGTATTCGATGAGCTTAGCGGTTTTACTGATATTGTTTCTACCAAAGAATTCAATAACCAGATGGCAACATCTGTAATCATGGTAAAACAATGGGCGGAAAAAAATAAAGATGTTGTGATAAACATTTTCAAATCCGCTTACCAGGCCAGTAACCAGGTAAAGCAATATGATACCTGGCAACATAAAGCTGCAGAAACTGTAGCTAAAACATTCAACCAGGAAAATGCTGATTACTGGTATAACATGTTTAAAGGCATGAAAGGTGAAAAGAACGGTATTTCCTATAACATGGGAGGCTCACGTGTATTCAACTTTGCAGACGCTAACCAGTATTTTGGTATTACAGATGGTACCAATCGTTATAAAGCGGTGTACGATCAGGTTTCAAAATATTTGAAAGATTTGAATCCGGCAGGATTTAATGAGAACGTAAAGCGGATTGTTCCTTACGAAGATGCCGTGAACCTTTCATTTGTAAAACAGATTCAGAATATAGATGCTGGTAAAGCGGATGTAGCTGACTATTCAAAAAAAGCAACGCAACAGGTAGCGAGTGGTGAGTGGCAAATTAATTTTGATATAGGTCGTGCAAGCCTGCGTCCCGAAGGAAAAGATGTCCTGGATCAGATCTATAATTTATTGATACAGGCAGAAACGTCCAAGCTGGAATTATTTGGCCATACCGATAATACAGGTACTGTTGAAAGCAACTATTCTTTATCAAGTGCCAGGGCTGAAGCAGTAAAGAGTTATTTTATTTCAAAAGGCATTCCGGCAAGTCGTTTCCAGAAAATAGAAGGAAAAGGCCAGGATGAACCTGTTGCAGACAATAATTCAGAAGCTGGTAAAGCAAAGAACAGAAGGGTGGCGATTAATTTATTGAATTAACCAATTAAGCTCACCTCACCCCTCTCCAAATGGAGAGGGGTTTTGCGGAGCCTTTGAACAAAATCCCGATTTAAATCAATTCAAGAATGATAAAAAAATGGTTACGTCCGTTCGAGGAAATAGCCGGTAATCAACGGTACATGATCACCGGTATATGGATTATACTTGTAATCGGCTACTGGGTTATTTCCTCGCTGGGCACCAAACATTTATTTCCTACACCCGTACAGGTAGCCGGGGGATTGCGATCGCTGTACAATGAAGGACTGGTAGTACATATTGTGAGTTCATTGTTGCTTTGTTTTAAAGCAGCATTTATATCTATCATCATTTCACTGCTCATTGTATATCTTTCCCCGATTCCATTGCTGAAACCCATTGCCCTGTTTTTCAGCAAGCTGCGGTTCTTACCATTGACAGGTATTACTTTCTATTTATCCATACTGGTAAGCAACGCCAGGCAAATGCAGGTGTGGGTATTGGTTATATTCATGAGCCTTTACTTTATCACTTCATTGCTTGCTGTTTTAAAAGATATACCTGAAGAAGAAATAGATCATGCCCGCTCATTGAAATGCAGCCGCTGGGAAGTGTTGTGGGAAGTAGTAATAAAAGGAAGACTGGACTACGCATTAGATGTATTGCGCCAAAACCTGGCAATTATATGGATGATGCTGGTAACAGTAGAATCAATACTCGTGGCAGCAGGAGGCCTTGGTGTATTGATTAAGAACAGCGACAAGTTTGCCAACCACGGGCGCATTGTGGCACTACAGATAGTTATTCTTTTAATCGGCCTTTTGCTGGATTGGATATTACAGACTCTGCGCAAGGGCCTTTTCCGTTATTCTACATTCTGATAAAAATGACAATAGCATACGAACAAAAAGATACGATACTGCATGTTGAAAGCCTGAGTATTGCCTATGGTGACAAAGTCATTATTTCAGACATCAGTTTCACCGAAAAAGATACAATCAGAAAGGATAAAGTGCAGGGACAAACCATTGCATTCGTTGGCAGATCCGGAAGGGGAAAATCAACTTTGTTTAAGGCCTTAACAGGACTTGAACAACCAACAACCGGCGTTGTACTGATTCCCGACTTCAGCCAGTCAATTACAAATGGAAATCAACCTGCCAAAAAAGTACGGGAAGGTGATGTTGGTTTTGTAAACCAGAAATACACACTGTTCCGTCATAAAACAATTTACCAGGCATTGCAATTTTCCTTGCGCAATTCTTCAATCTCTGCCAGCGAGAAACAGGAAAAAATAATGAAATATCTCGCTGACTGGGGATTGGAACAATGTAAAAACCAATATCCGAATGAATTATCGGGCGGGCAAAAACAACGCACAGCGATACTGGAACAGTTGCTCAATTCAAACTATTATATGGTACTTGATGAGCCATTTTCCGGGTTGGATGTTGGCAACATACTGAATGTAAAAGAATCATTCAGACTGGTAAATGAAAGCCACGAATTGAATACGATTATATTCAGCACACACGATATTGAACTGGCGGTTGAACTGGCCGATTCAGTTTATGTTGTGGGTTATCCAAAAAATAATAATGGCACTCTCAACCGCACAGGAACTATTCTGAAGCATTTTGATTTAAAAGAGATGGGACTTGCCTGGCAGGGAGAATTTACAGACAAACATCTCGATGTAGCAAAAGAAATAAAAAGTATTATGCTGGATTCATAAGACAATTAAGAAATATTATCTGGTATGATTTGTCTTCACTGCAATAATTGTAAGAATGGCTGAAAGGAATAAAGATCCCGCCATAAAAATATAAGAAGCGCCAAAGCCACCAGTAGACCCATTTAAATAGCCAACAAGGTATGAACCCGCGAACGATCCCAGTGCACCAAAACTATTTATCAAAGCAATAGCTCCTGCTGAAACATTTGCTGGTAGTATTTCGGTTATCACAGCAAAAAAAGGCCCGTAAGGTGAGTACATCGCTGCGCCTGCAATAATCAGTAATATGAATGATAGCCAGAAATTATTGCTACCGATTAAATAAGATCCATAAAAAGCAATTGCACCAATAAGCAGGAATGGCCATATAAAAATTTTTCTGTTCAATGTTTTGTCCGAATACCATGATGCGCTCAACATACCGATGATCGCGAAAATATATGGCACGGAAGACAGCCATCCT
>JAEUVI010000334.1 GCA_016787105.1 Chitinophagaceae bacterium
AAGCCATTAAGATTGATGATTACGGCCCTTATAGAGGTAATGGTTCTGTTGAAAGTACAATAGATGAAGCTTTGAAAGGACATGGCTTTCATTGCGGCTATTTTTCATCGGTTCAAAATGCAATTCTGAATGCGTATGGCTATGTTACCAGGTCTATCCTGGTAGATACAGGTGTTCCTGTCGACTATATGGTAGGCGGCGGACACCATGCTGTAAATGAAGTATGGCTCAATAGTTATCATAAATGGTTTCTGTCGGATGCTAAATATGATTATCACTTCGAGAAAAACGGTATTCCACTTTCTGCGCTTGAAATACGAGCCGAGTATCTTAAAAACAAGGCAGCGGATATTGTTTTGGTAAAAGGCGTTGAAAAAAAAGCCATTGATGGTTTACCTGAATACAATATTAAAACCAAAGAGCAGCTGGCAAGAGCTTATACCTGGATAAGCTGGTATAAAAACAACAACCGCTATTCTGGCCAACCCGATAGCAGTGCCGATATCATCATGTACCAGGATGACTATTTTAAAAACCATACATGGCTTTGGGATGGCAAACCACACTGGGCATACAATACCAAATTTCTTCACCTGGTTTCAGACAGTGCTAAAATTGAATGGACACCGAATACAGTTTCGTCAAAAGTTTTAATAGAAGGGAACAAAGCAATAATTAGCCTTACATCAGACACCGCAAATCTTAAAACTTATCAAATGAAAATAAAACCGAATGAAGAGTGGAAAAAGATTTCAAATACAGCGGAAATAAATTTAACTGCCGATAAAAATGAAATCATATTCAGGGCTGAGAACATTGCGGGAGTAACAGGCACTGAACATAAAATAATCATAGCAAGATAAAATTCAATTTTAAATCCGGATATGCACCAATTACTCAAAGAAAAAAATGAATTAAGTCCCGGGCAGATAAAGGCTGCTGCTACAGGCTTTGTCAGTCTTTTCTCTCTTATTGGCATTATGTTCTATGGGCTTCCTTTCTTTTATGATTTTTGGGTAAAAGAATTCGGCTGGTCCCGTGTTACTGTTACATCGGGAACTGCTTTTGGCAGAATTACTGCAGCCATGCTCGGATTTTTTGTTGGGTGGTTAATAGACCGTAAGGGACCCAGAAAACTTATTCTCACAGGTACTTTATTTGCAGGAACCGCCTTTGTTGCTTTAGGTATGATGACATCGCTATGGCAATTCTATGCATTTAGCCTGTGTGCAGCTTTAGGTTATATTAGTGGCGGACCTTTACCTAACCAGGTTTTGATATCAAGATGGTTTACGAAGACAAGGGGTAAAGCGATGGGTATCGCTTACCTGGGAGTAGGTATTGGTGGCGTATTGGTACCCCAAATTGCCAAACGGCTGAACGCTCATTTAGGATGGCGTCATTCATTGATGATACTGGGGGTAATGATGGTTTTGATTTCATTCCCAGTAACATGGTTCGCAAAAGATAATCCGGATAACAGCGTAAAAGAAATTGATAAGCCCGATTCCAAAATACCGATTGGAGATGTTTTAAAAAAGCGGTCATTTTACCTGTTGCTTATCGGCAGTGTTTGTTCCATTGCAGCTGTAAGCGGAACAATACAACACCTGAAATTATTTTTTAGCCTTGACCTGAACTATACACAAAGCCAATCTGCAAATGTGCTCTCACTTATTCTTTTCTCATCAATTTTAGGACGATTGTTTATGGGATGGCTTGCCGACCGCATTCCTAAAAAATTTGTGATGGTGTTGATATATATATTAGTCGCCGCATCTATTCCCCTGCTCTATTTTGCTTCTTCGCCAGGTGTCATTTATGTTTTCGCCTTTTTGTTTGGCGTAGCATTGGGCGGTGATTATATGATTATTCCTTTAATGACAGCTGAAATTTTTGGCATAAAAACATTAGGCCGGGTAATGGGAATAATCCTGACCACTGATGTTATTTCCGACGCTTTATCTCCTATGTTGGTAGGATGGCTACGTGATAATAGCGGAAGTTATTTTACAGGATTTGCAGCGCTTATTTCGCTGGCCATTGTTGGAACTATAACCGTTTTGTTTTTACCTGGTAAACCAAAGCAATCATGACAACTATCTACCGCAATATGCATCACAATTGTATATCATCTGGCTTGCGGTTTTGCTGCCTTAGCAATTGGAAACTATTGCTGAGATTAAGATTCAATAAATGCCGGTGCTGACTGAAAATGAAAAGTAATTGGTTAAAAAAAATGACTTCAACGAGCAACGAATATTTATAAGAATGTATAAAGAAATAAATTTTTATTCTGTTACAACTGAAAAACAACTTGTTATTGCCGGACCTGAATACGTTAACATCCTTTCTTTTCACAATAAAATAAGTAAAACTGTTTAATAGAGACAATATGGAGAACATAGAAACCACTTACAAAAAATTATTAGCACCATCGCAAAGATTAATTGAAGATGTTGCAAGGTTAGAAGGTGACATTATTATTCTTGGTGTGGGAGGAAAAATGGGGCCAGATTTGGCAAGGCTGGCAAAGCAAGCTGTAGACAAAGCCGGCATCAAAAAAAGAATAATAGGTGTTGCCCGTTTTTCCGAACCATCTTTGAAAGAACAGCTGAACCAGGAGGGTATTGAAACTATTACTGCAGACTTATTAAACGATGAACAACTACAACAGTTGCCGGATGTAAAGAATGTACTTTATCTCGCTGGCCAAAAATTTGGCACTGCCGGTAAAGAATCTTTTACATGGGCGATGAATGCTTACTTACCAGGAAGAGTTGCGGAAAAATTCAAAAGCTCAAAGATTGTTGCTTTTTCTACCGGCAATGTTTTTCCCTTATCACCAATAAAAACAAATGGCTTTGCGGAAGATTCTCCAACAGGTCCTGTAGGAGAATATGCACAATCCTGTCTTGGAAGGGAGCGGCTTTTTCAATACTCCTCTTTAAAATATAAAACACCAGTACTAATTTATCGGCTCAATTATGCAAATGATGTAAGCTATGGTGTATTACTTGAAATTGCTAAATCAGTAAAAGAAGAGCAAACCATCGACCTGCAGATGGGACATGTTAATGTAATCTGGCAGGGAGATGCCAATGAAATGGCCTTGCGTTGTTTTCATCATTGTAGTTCCCCACCCAAAATTTTGAATATTGCCGGCCCCGAAACAATATCTGTCAGGTGGATAGCTGAAGAGTTTGGAAAACTATTCAACAAAAAACCTCTTTTCATCAATGAGGAAAAACCAACTGCATTGTTGAGCAATGCCGCTGAATCATTCAGGCTTTTTGGGTATCCGCATGTTACATTAAAGCAAATGATAGAATTACTTGCCGGATGGCTGCTAAGCGGCGGCAAGACAATTAATAAGCCAACTCATTTTCAGGAAAGAGAAGGAAACTATTAACCAACCGAAAAAAGAAATGAAATCATTAGATAAAAGCATTAAAGACCTGCTTTTTGAAGGAACTGTAATTCCTGCACACCCGCTCGCCCTGAACCCTGATCTTTCAATTGATGAAAACCGGCAGCGTATGTTAACACGTTATTACATTTCATGTGGCGCAGGCGGTGTGGCAGTCGCTGTACATACCACTCAATTTGAAATAAGAAAACCTGAATTCAATCTGCTGGAACCTGTATTAGAGATTGCATCCAATGAAATAGAAAAAGCAAACCTAAACAGACCTTTCATTAAAGTAGCCGGTATCTGCGGACCAACAGACTCCGCAATAAAGGAAGCTGAACTGGCAGTTAAATACGGCTATCACCTCGGATTATTGAGCAATGGCGGACTTGAGCATTATACTGAAAAAGCACTTCTACAAAGAGCTGCTGCCATTGCAGAAGTTATGCCGCTATTCGGTTTTTACCTTCAGCCAGCTGTAGGTGGGCGGAAGTTGAGTTTTAATTTTTGGCGAAGCTTTGCTGAGATTCCAAATGTGCAGGCAATAAAAGTAGCAGCTTTCAACAGGTATCAAACGCTGGATGTAGTAAGGGCTGTATGCCTATCTTCCCGACGAGATGAAATTGCTCTTTATACCGGGAATGACGACAACATAGTTGTTGACTTGCTCACGCCTTACCGGTTTACCATTAATAAAAAAACTATTGAAAAAAGATTCATCGGCGGATTGCTTGGACATTGGTCTGTTTGGACAAAAAAGTCCGTTGAATTACTAAAGGAAATCAAAACATGTATAAATAATAATTATGAAAATATAGAAGCCCTGTTAGCCAAATCAATACAGGCAACGGATATGAATGCTGTAATTTTTGATGCCGCGAATTCCTACCACGGATGCATTTCCGGAATACATGAAGTATTACGCCGCCAGGGTTTACTAAAATATATTCACTGCCTGGAACCGAAGGAAGTTCTATCTCCTGGACAGGCGGAAGAAATAGATCGCATTACCAGGGAATACAGTCAACTGACTGATGACGATTTTGTAAAACTATTTATTGAAGATAAAGGAATCATTAAAGAAGTATAATGTAGCCTCTATTCCTTTGCGGATACTATTTTATATAATTTTCCATCTGCTTTGGTAAGAATATACAATTCACCCTGGCTATCTCTTCCAAAGTGAAGATCTACACGATCGCAACCGCAAACTTGTTTAAGTGTTTGCTGAATATTGTTAACAGTAATTCTCCATTCCCGAACAAGGGAAAGTGATCCCTGCTTTATTTCAGCAGTATTAAAGTAAAACAAACGTCCTGAAGGAATATCGCCAAACAAAAACTTTCCTTTTAGTTTTGGTATTGATTTTCCCCAATATTCATAACCGCCTGCAATCGCATTACCTTCATCATGATCGAATTCAACAACCGGGCAAGTAATTTTATTTATACTGTCATTGCCAGGAAGAGGATATACGTTATTAAGATTTCCTTTTGGATTAAAGAGGAAATGTCCTTCACGAACAGGCCATCCATAATCATTCCCGGGTTTGATTAAATCGATTGCTTCAATATTTGCCTGGCCTATATTGCTTACCAGCATTTGCCCTTTCCGTGTCCAGGTGATGCGATGAGGATTCCGAAAACCATACGCATAAATCTCTTTAATCGTATTTGGATCAGGATCGCCGATAAAAGGATTGCTCTTTGGAATGCCATATTTTCCATTATTACTATTATTCCCGAAAGGATCAATGCGAAGAATAGTTCCCCATACACTTTTTTTACTATGCGGAATAAAAGAATATCCTTCCTGCACACTGGCCCCATCGCCAACTCCTATATACAAAAGACCATAATCATCAGATCCTTTTTTTGCTATTGGATTAAAAATTATTTCTTGTACACCATGTGCCCCGCTTACCATATTAATCCTCATCAATTCTCTTTTGGTACCGACGAACTCGTGTATCACTGGGTTATCTACTTTCCATTCAGTAAGCACCCATTGCATTGCTACTTTTATAGAATCTGCATATCTGAAATCAGCTTTGCCGGAACCCTGTGCTTCTGCATGAGTCGTGTAAAAAATATGGTTCTTTACAAAATCCGGGTGAAAAGCAAAACTTCCGAAGCCTGTTGCAAGTCCGGGCGCATCAATAAATGAGGGAAAAAATTTCTTTACATCCAAATACATTACCGGTTTACCATTTTCCAATTTATAGAGTTTGCCACGCAGATCATTCACGAATAAATTTCCGCTTCCCGGTTCAATGGCAAGTTTGGTAATACGTGTCAATGGCATCTTCCCATCTTCATTGGATGCGGGGAATTGACAGACCGGCTCAAGGTTTACTTCAAGGCTGGAAAGTTTTATTTTCTCCCGGATAGGA
>JAEUVI010000227.1 GCA_016787105.1 Chitinophagaceae bacterium
GCGGAAGTGCGGATCAAATCCAAGGAAGGCATTAATGTTTTACAGAATTATAATACAAGAGGATTTCAAAGCAGTATAGAACCCAATTTATTATTCGGATTGGGAAAAACGACAACCATAGATTCACTACAGGTAAACTGGCCGGATGGAAAAATACAAATTCTCACAAATGTAAAAGCGGACCAGGTTGTTACATTAAAGAACAGTGAGGCTTCTTTAACAAAGAACAGCGTTGCAGCGCCAGTAGCTACAACATTTGAAGAAGTAAGCGGGAAATTGATTGATGGCGCTGCTGTACATCATGAAGATCGGTACAATGATTTCAATGATGAAATATTGCTTACAAGAATGCTTTCTACTGAAGGGCCAAGGGTTATAACAGGAGATGTAAACAATGATAACCTGACAGATTTTATTTTACTGGGCGCTGCAGGCGATCCTGATAAATTGTTTGTTCAAAAGCAGGATGGCAAATTTCACTTTCAGCAAAATGCCGCATTTGGCAGGGATGCCGCGTTTGAAAGTACCTGTGGGGTATTATTTGATTATGATAAGGATGGAGATATGGATCTTCTAATTGGATCCGGGGGAAATGAGACGACAATGGACCATAGTTATTTTATAGTGCGGTTGTATACAAATAACGGCAACGGGAATTTTACTCCAAATCCCACTGCTTTTCCACCGGTGATAGGGAATTTTTCTACCGCACTTGCAGAGGATTTTGATAAAGATGGGGACATGGATATTTTTTTAGGGGCAAGAAATGTTCCGGGTAACTATGGGTTGCCCCCGCGTTCTTATTTATTGAGAAATGATAACGGTAAATGGTCGGAGATTGCCCCTGCAGCACTTGCAAATGTAGGTATGGTTACGGATGCCGCATGGGCAGATACAGATGCTGATGGAGATAAAGATCTTGTTGTTGTTGGCGACTGGATGGCTATTACCATTTTTAAAAATGATAATGCTGTGTTTGAAAGCACAAGCACCATTCCTAACAGTAATGGATGGTGGAACCGCATAAAGGCTGCTGACCTGGATGGTGATGGTGACCTTGATTTTATCCTTGGTAACTGGGGACTAAATACAAAATTCAAAGCTTCTGCTGATAAACCGCTTACCATGTTTGTAAACGATTTTGACAATAATGGCAAAAGTGAATTTATTATCAACTGGTATCCACCATTGGATGCTATTGCTTATCCTTTTTGTACCAAGTCTGAATTAACGACACAATTGCCGGTACTGAAAAAGCAAATATTGCATTATGAAGATTATGGTCATAAAACATACGACTCTTTATTTTCTCCGGAGGTACGTAGCCATTCTTTAAAGTATGAAGTGAACAATTTGCAAACTGCTATACTTTGGAACAACAGCGGAACATTCGACTTGCAGGTACTGCCGGGAGAAGCGCAATTGTCGCCTGTATTCGGTATTGCGGCAGATGATATGGATGGCGATGGTAAAACAGATATCTGGCTTGGCGGAAACTTTTATGCATTGAAACCACAGGCAGGAAGGCACGATGCAAGCAAAGGAGTATACCTGAAAGGAAATGGCAACAGATCATTTACAGCCATTCCCCCTTTGCAATCCGGCATCAGGGTAGAAGGCGAAGTGCGTGATGCAGGTTTTGTCCAGGTAAATGGATCAAAGCATTTAATCGTAGGAAGAAATAATTCAGGTGTAATGCTCTTTAGAAAAGAATAATGAACAATTGGACTTTTAAACTGGCCTTCCAAACGAAAGGCTTTTAATCCCATCCCGGGGGCGGAAGTATCTCTATAATTAGGAAATGGCGAAAGGGGTGGGTTATAATAACGTATTTTTAATGTCCAACAGATATTAAAATGTAGTGCCAATAAAAAACCCTTGAATACT
>JAEUVI010000336.1 GCA_016787105.1 Chitinophagaceae bacterium
GTTCGAATCCTGTCCTCCCGACATAAAAAGAAAACCCGCCTTAGAGCGGGTTTTCTTTTTGTATTAAGGCACACATTAATAGTTATGCCAATTTGGTTGATACGCTCTCAAGGAACTTCCCAGGTTAATCTTTATACTAAGATTTAGGATAACTAAAGAAATATTATTCCTGCTTGTATATCGCGTCAATTTCAGCTTGCAGGCGATTGATCTTGTCTTTTAATTCCACCGTAATTTTTTCAGGGAATTTTTTTATTTTTTTCAGATTAAATGCTAAAACAATAGCAGACACGCCAACAAAAATAAACGACAATGCGGTGAGCGATACCAGTGACATTCCTGTAAAAAAAGGATGTGCCAGCAGCAGGAAAGAAACAATAATGCCCAATACACTTGATATGGCAAGGGTACCCCAATTTAAAAACTTCCTTTCTTTTAAATCAAAAGCTATACCCAGGGATTGAAATGAACGGAATAGCAATGTAAAACCTACCACAAACGGGAGTATAGACATGGAAACACCGGGATAGATTGAAAGATAAATACCAAGTCCTAAACTTAATAAACCCGAAACCAGGTACCAGCCCCATCCTTGCAACGACTTCTGGTTTTGGACGGCGAATACGGCTTCCATAAGTCCTGAAACTATGAAGGAAACACTAAAGATGATTGCCAATGTAATGTATGTAGCCAGTGGAACAGTAAAAATGTAAAGCCCAAAAACTACAAACAATATCCCAATGATTAAAGGGATGTACCAGTGCTTAACTGTGTTTGTGAAAGAGTGAATTAACTGTGACATGGTTATAGATTTTTGTGTTATGATTATAAATTTGATTACATAATATTTTAGAAATATTCATTTATTCTAGATAATAGTTCTCGGTTGAGGATTAAGCGTAAATGAAGGCCGCTGCCAATGCTTGGGTCAACGTAACCGAACATTTTTATATAGCGAGATTACATTGGTTTCGGTCGCTTCTTTTACTGTGTTGTTTTTTTCATTTTTGTTGTACCACTCGTTCCACCACAATCAATCAGCAAGGCTGTTACAGCTATCATTATACGTGGGTCATTATTTATGGTTTTTGGTTAAATGAATTTTTATGATAAACACCTTTATAAACTATACCATCAATAGCTATTTTATTAATAGTAGTTGCTGGTACTTTAAGTGGGTTTTGGTTAAGAATGGTAAATGTGGCTTGTTTGCCTGTTTTAATCGAACCGATTTTATCTTCTTGTGAAAATGTATTGGCAGCATCAATAGTTATGCCTTTTAATGCCTCATAAACGGTGCATCCCAAGTCAGGCCTAAGTGCAGTTCCATTATCCGATATTCTGGTGGTTGCTACCCAAGCCAACGTAAGCGGTTCGGCGGGTGCCATAGCAAAATCAGAATGCAGTGAAGTAGGTATTTTTCTACTGGTGAGCCACTTCATTGCAGTGATGGCATGGGCCCGCTCGGGACCTAAGCCTATTTCTGCATACTTATTGCCCATAGCGTATAAATAGTAAGGATTCACAGATGCTTCTGCACCTACTTTTGCCATTCGCTCCGCCTGGTCTTCGCCAAACACACCGAGATGATGAAATGTAGTACCATGATTTTTACGAGGATTTCTTTTCATGGCTTCCTCCAATAGTTGCAGGTAAGATTCTAAACCAGCATCACCCGTAACGTGAATGTGAATCTTGTATCCATGATCCCAGTAATAATTAAAAATAGTTTTTTGGTATGCCGGGGGTACAATCCATTCGCCTTTGCAGGTAGGACAATTTAAATAAGGCTTGCGCAGTTCCATGGCCAATGAGTAAATGGCACCGTCGGAAAATGTTTTATACTGATCGGTGAGAAATGTAATATTGGCCGTATTGAATTTGGTTAACCCTTTAATGTACTTATCAAACTCTTCATTCGATTTTTTCAAGGTGTATTGCTCTGGAAAGCCAGGTATTAAATACATCATATAGCGATTGGTACGTTCAGCCTCTTCTTTTAACAAAGGATATTCGTCTTCAAAAGTGGTGTTGGGAAAACTCGGTTCCATCATACTGGTAATTCCATTTTGCAACATCATGTCCGACATGCGATGCAGTCCAATTTTAAGTCTTACACTATCATTAAATACCGGTTGTAACTGTGTTGCCTTTACAAGCTGATAAGCTCTTTCCCAAAAATGATTGTTCTTAACATCCATTTGTTCCTGGGCATCTTTAGGAATGGCGTTTACGTCGATATTAAATTTTTTCATGGCAGCATCGTTCAGAAAAATTTCGTGGCCAGAACGCTGATAGATAATTGTAGGAATATTTCCTGTTGCCTTATTAATCTCATCTTTGGTTATATCTCCCTGCCAGGCTTTGTGATAACCCCAAACCACAACATAGTCGTTTTTGGTACTACTATTATTCACCATTTCCTTAAGCGCTTTCAAATAATTTTCATGGCCAACTACTGCAGGAAAAGTTTTATGCGGCATTTTCCATTCATGAGGCGCAATAATTTCATTGGCCAAAATGAATGCTCCTAGAGAAACCGGATGCGCATGTGGCTCAATGAAACCAGGCATCAGTATTTTACCCTGCAGATCATACTCTACAGCCTGGTTGTATTTTTCTTTTGCCTCTTTAAAGTTGCCGGTAAATACAATGGTATCATCCTTTGTTACTACAGATTCTACATATTGCGGCGTATCAGCTTCCATGGTCAGTATGTCACCA
>JAEUVI010000253.1 GCA_016787105.1 Chitinophagaceae bacterium
AACCTGGAAGCAGCGATAGCAAGGGAATTGAAAGAAGAAACAGGGTATGAGTTTTCATCTTTTGAATACCTCGGAAAGATTTCAGCTAACCCTTCTACCAATAATAATCTGTTACACATGTTTCTCGCTAAGGGAGGCAAAAAAGTTGCCGAACAGGCGCTTGATGGAAATGAAGAAATTGAAGTAGAACTGCTATCGATAAAAGATGTGAAAAAATTAATTAAGGAGAATAAAATATTACAGTCAATGCATGTGTCATGTATCCTGTATGGACTGGAAAAGCTTGGTGAGATAAAGATGTAAACAATTACAAAAACAAATACGCCTGGGAGTTAGTAAAGAGCAGGCAGTACATTGCCAAAATAAATGTTTTCCAGAGCTATTACATCACTTCTCCAACAAGAAACACACTGCCGCAAACAATAATCATATCATCTTTTCCTGCATTGGCCTTTGCTTGTGCCAATGCATTGTTGACGTCGGTATATACGTTCCCCTTCAGTCCGAATGTCATTGCTTTTTCCTGTAAAATGCCAGCATCAATAGCACGTGGTATTGATGCCTGGGTAAAATAGTATGTAGCGATATGGGGCAGGAGAGATAGCACCTTTTCAATTTCTTTATCCTTCACCATTCCCAGTACAATATGCAGTTTGTTGTGAGTAGTCAGCTCCACCTGTCGCATCAGTTGGGTGATGCCGTCAGTATTATGCGCTACATCCAGTACAATTAGTGGAGAATTGTGTATTATCTCCCAGCGGCCATGCAGCCCTGTTAGTTTTTTTGTGTGTTGTAATCCTTTCCGGATATGGTCATCGCTTATTTCCCAGCCTTTGCGGCGGAGCTGCGTGCATGCTTCCAATACAGTTAACAGGTTTTTTGATTGGTAAATACCGGGCAAGTCAAGATGAAAAACCTGGTGATCAGTTTTGTTCTTTGCCGCACATTCAATGATTAATTCATGTTTATCCCATTGCCAGTTCATTATTTCCCGTTCTTCATTTGCAATAGATAAAGAAGCTTTTTTGCCGGCAGCTATTTTTTCAAACACAGGTTTTGTTTCGGCAATAGTTTCGCCAATAACAACGGGTACATCATTTTTTATAATACCCGCTTTTTCAAATGCGATTTTTTCAAGACTGTCGCCTAAAAGGTTCATATGATCCCATCCAATATTGGTAATGACAGATATTTCAGGCGTGATAATGTTTGTACTGTCAAGCCGCCCGCCAAGACCGGTTTCTATTACGGCAATTTCTACTTCTTCTGTTACGAAATAATCAAAAGCCATCGCCACTGTTATTTCAAAAAAGCTTGGCTCTATTTCTTCCATTGCAGGTTTTATCTTTTCAGTAAAACTTGTGACAAAATCCTTACTTATCATTTCACCATTCACTTTTATCCTTTCCCGGAAATCTTTCAGGTGTGGCGATGTATAGAGTCCTGTTTTATATCCTGCGGTTTGGAATATAGCGGCAAGCATATGGCTTACTGAACCTTTACCATTTGTACCGGCAATATGAATGGTTTTAAGTTTTGTATGCGGATTGTCGATAGACTCACAAAGCGCTATTGTATTGGTTAGATCTTTTTTTATTGCAGCGCTGCCAATACGGCTAAACATTGGCAGTTTGGCGAATAGATAGTCTATTGTTTCTTGGTAATTCATTTATGGTTCTGATCCGGTTTTTTTAGCAAAATAAATTTGATAATACCAATGATGATACCGGTTGCAGAAATGATAGTTCCCGCCAGTAGTAATTCGTCACCATACGGCCAATGCCTGATTTTGAATAAAGCGCCGATAGTTCTTGCCAGCAGCCCAATAAGGAAAATGATACCGGGAACTCTTAGAAAATACAGCGTAGACATTACTTCTGATATAAATTTCATGCAAATAAATGCATATAAGCAGAATAAAAAAGCGGTGAAAAAATATCACCGCTTTTAAAATTTTTATGGAAATTAATCAGCCCCCAAGCAGGAAGTTAAATTCATATACAACTACCGATTCATCTTCTGCTTTATTAAAGCGATTTCTGCGCAGCCATTCCTGTATAATACTGATGGCAGGTCCGCTTGTATAGGTAGAACCTCTTGTTGCACGTATAAAGGAGCCAACTCCGTCAGGGGAAACTTTTATCTCTGCTAAAACTTTTCCTTTCAGGTTTTCTCCCGCGTTCATTGATTTTGGGTTGATCACTACACGGTTTCCGCTTACTCTTCTTGGCCCATTACCAGTGCCGCTACCGGTACCATTGCCACCACCAGAGCCATTGCCTGTTCCGCCACCTGTTCCATTACCGGTTCCTACACCACTGCCCTTACCGCTGCCGCCACTTCTATCATAATCTTCTGCCGCCCCACCTCCTGTATTACTACCACCAACTGTTTTTCCAAGCACAGCTTTTGGTTTTGCTGGAGCCGGATTTTCTACAACTACTTTTGGTGGCACTTTTGCCGGGTTACTGTTTTCATTCACTTTAGTTGCGGTAGGCTTTGGATTATCGGGCCTTATTATGGGAGGAGATTCTTTTTCAGTTTCATCCTCTTCTATATCTTTTACATCTTCCTTTATGCCGGGAGCCGGAGGTGTAGATGCGGTGCCTTTTTCGCCAGTGGCCTGAACAGGATTGCCACCACCGCCACCGCCGCCCAGTTGTCTTGCCGGAGGATCGTCGGGCAGGTTGAGTTCCACCAATATTCCTTCATCCTTTAGAGGTAATGGGAGTACGGGTAATTGCCATTTCAGCAGGAACATAAGTAGTATCATTCCAGCAGCAAAACCTGCTGTAATCAGGGTCGCCTGGGTATTTTTTCTGGCTTCAAAAGGGTCTGTCATTGACAAAGCGTTATTCATACAAATGTAGAGTTTATGGTTTGCTGCCGGAACTCATTCTTGTTCACAGGTGTTATTAACGACGCAATTGCCGTGCAACATATATACCCTTTGATTTACAAAATGTTAAGATTTTATTGGATAC
>JAEUVI010000279.1 GCA_016787105.1 Chitinophagaceae bacterium
AAAATTTCAATATGAAAGCCATACGTAAATTTCAATTTTTGTTTGCGGTTATTTTTTTTCTCATCAACACAGCAGTATTTGCACAACAGGATACTGCCAAGCCACGCATCATTGTAATCGGCGCTCACCCGGATGATTGTGACATGGATGCTGGTGGTACTGCAGCGTTATTTGCGTCGATGGGCTATGCGGTAAAATTTGTAGCTGTTACAAATGGTGATGCAGGTCACCAGGCTGATAAGGGAGTATCGTTGGCAAAAAGAAGATTTGCTGAAGCGCAGGAGGCTGGCAAACGTTTTGGTGTAACATATGATGTGCTCGATAATCATGATGGAGAATTGCTGCCTACACTTGAAGTGCGATTGCAGTTAATAAAGAAAATACGGGAATGGAATGCGGATGTGGTAATAGCACCGAGGCCAAACGATTATCATCCCGACCATCGCTATACTGGTGTATTGGTGCAGGATGCGGCATATATGGTGGCAGTGCCAAATGTGGCGCCGGAAACTCCTGCACTAAAAAAGAACCCGGTATTTTTATATTCACAGGATTTTTTCAAACGGCCCAATCCGTTCAGACCAGATATAGCTGTTGACATTACAAAGGTGTTTGATCAGAAAGTACATGCGCTGGATGCGCACGTATCCCAGGTGTATGAGTGGTTGCCGTGGATTGGTCATTATGCAGAAGAAGTGCCAAAAGATAAAAAAGAACGGGAAAAATGGCTGGCATCAAGAGTGAAAGTTAACATTACACCTGAAGCAAGAAAGTCGTTGGAGAAATGGTATGGTGCAGATAGGGCAGCAAAAGCACAATATGCAGAAGTGTTTGAAATATGTGAATACGGTGCACAGCCCGATGAAAATGAAATAAAAAGATTGTTCCCGATGCTGGGAAAATAAGATTTTCGGGCTCTATATTTAAAATATACTGATTACTGGCAGACTTTTTATTGCTTTGTATCGTCAGTTATAAGACTAAATAGTAATTATATGAAACAGGTTACACGCCGGCAATTTGTAAAGACAAGTTCCGCTGCCATCATAGCCGCTGCAGCGTTTCCATCTTTTGATTTTATCAATCCCAAACCTCTGTTGTCTTTTTCCACCCTGGGCTGTCCGGAATGGACTTTTGATGAGATACTTTCATTTGCAGTAGAAAATAACTACGATGGTATTGAAATCCGCGGTATCCTCAAACAAATGGATTTAACACAATGCCCTGAATTCAGTACAAAAGAAAATATAGCAGTATCAAAAAGAAAGGTTGCTGAGAAAAATCTGAAGATTGTAAATCTTGGTGCTTCTGCTAATTTACACCAAACAGTGCCCGCAGAAAGACAGAAAAACCTGGATGAAGCAAAACGTTTTATTGATTTGGCACAGCAGTTAGGTTCGCCGTATATCCGCGTATTTCCAAATGAGTTACCCAATGATGATACAAGAAAAACAGTACGTGATTTAATTATATCAGGTTTGCAGGAACTTGGGAACCATGCGAAAGGTACCGGTGTAACTGTATTGATGGAAACACATGGCAACGTGGTAAAGGCAGATGAATTAAAACTCATCATGGATGCTGCTGCACATCCGCAGGTGGGGCTTGTTTGGGATCCGATTAATATGTGGTCGGTAACAAAGGAAAATCCGTCTTACATGTACCAGCAACTTAAACCTTATATCCGCCACACACATATTAAGGATGCGAAAATAGTGGGTGATAAATTGAATTATGTATTGCTGGGCAAAGGCGATACCCCTATACTACAGGCAATGGATATATTATACAAGGATAAGTATAAAGGATATTATAGTTTTGAGTGGGAAAAATTATGGCACCCTGAAATAGCGGCGCCAGAAATCGCACTGGCCGATTATCCAAGAGCAGCAAGGGCCAGATTGAAATAAAAGATTAGTTTACTTTTTAGTAAATGAAAATTCCGTCCCGGTTTTATCGGAACGGAATTTTTTTATGCTTCTATGCAAAAACGGTTGGTTTATAGCTTAGAAACAACTACGTTTTCTACTACTTTCCGGCTGCTGCTTACCTCATAAACCGTAGTTTCTTTTGTAAGCTTGTTGGTTACTTCAAAAGTAGTACCAGCAGCGAGTGAAAGTTCTTCAACATCCAGCTTGTACCTTCTTGAAATATTTTCGCCTTTGAGTTTTTCACTAAGGAGAATTCTTTTTTCTGCATCTCTTACTGTTACAGTGTATTCAGCAGCAGTGCTGTTATTTAGCGAAAGCTGGAATACAGGAAGGTTGTTTGCTGAATGACCTACGAATTTTAATTCGCCCTGGCCTTCTGGTCCGTTGGCATATGTTGAGTTGGTAAATCCGATTGCGAGGACTGTTACTAACGCCACTGCCATAGTTCTGAAATTCATCATTGTTTTTTTCATAAAAAACTGTTTGGGTTAAAGAAAAATTGTTGTTTAAAAAATCTCGTTGCGGCAGCAAACCGTGCGGGCAAAACAATTGTAAGTATGTGCTGGGATTGATTTTTTATTTCCCGGTACGTGAGGCAAGCCTTGCAAGGCTTTTTTCGTTGGCAATACAAACGTACTACAGGTTTTTTCAGCATTCAAATCAAACTAAGCTCATTTTTCTGATGTTAAACAACAATGCTGTCTTCTGAAACCCTTGCCAGTAAAGGGTTTTAACAAATAATTGCAATGATGTCCAACGCCTTTTAAAGATGTTTGTTAAGTAATTGTTACGCGATAGAGTAAAAAGAAAAAACGAAGTCAATAGAAAATCAATATTGGTTGATTGCGAAGAGGAGTAAAAGATTTTTGGGAAAAGGGAAATTCAATAGATTGTGAAAAATAAAATTTCATGCAGAATAATATTTCCCTTGAGCAGGGCGACATCAATCAATCGCAATTACGACAAGACTATAATGCGCAGCTAACTGAAGAGACAAAGCAATGGATTGAAAAAGACGCAAAATATTTTCTACACCAGGCGCTCTCTACACCCGTGATGAATGTGTTGTCGAAAACAGAAGGGCCATTTATATATGATTTGCAGGGAAAGGCATATCTCGATTTGCACGGCAATGGTGTACACAATGCTGGTTTCAGCAATCCGGTTGTAACGCAAAAAGTTATTGAGCAACTTACCCGGTCATTGGCATTTACTCCACGCCGTTATACCAACATACCTGCTGTACAACTTGCGGAGAAACTGATTGCGGTTACACCGAAAGAATTAACAAGGGTATTGTTTTGTCCCGGAGGTTCCGAAGCAATAGAGATGGCCATAATGCTTGCCAAGCAGGTAACTGGTAAATGGAAAACAATTTCTTTCTGGGACTCTTATCATGGTACAGGTTTCCAGGCAGCATCGCTGGGCGGCGAAGAACATTTTACAGTAGGGCAGGGGCCAATGGTACCTGGCGCTTTTCATGTTGAGTTTCCCAATTATTACCGCAATCCCTGGGGACTGACGGATACTACAGCAATTGATGAAGAATACCTGCGGCAAATAAAAATCATCTTACAGCGTAATCCCGATATGGCGGCAATACTCGGTGAGCCAATATCAGCTACACCGGTTGTTCCTTCCCGTTACTATTGGGAGGAAGTACAATCCCTGTGCAGGAGGTATGGAATGCTGCTCATCTTTGATGAAATTATTGAAGGTTTTGGCCGCACGGGTAAATTATTTGCCAGCGAACACTTTGTTACCCCCGATGTATTGGTACTTGGTAAAACGCTTGGTGGAGGGTTGATGCCATTTGCAGGTATTGTAACCAGGGAAGAATTCAATGTATTGCAGAACCGTTCGATTGGACATTTTACACACGAAAAAAATCCGTTATGCTGTACGGCAGGTTTGGCAACGCTTGAATATTTATTGGACAATAAATTGGTAGAAAATGCCGCGACGCTTGGCGATTACCTGATGGATCAGCTTAGGGCATTGCAGGATATTTATCCCATCATCGGTAATGTAGCAGGAAAAGGCTTTCATATAGGGCTCGATTTGGTAAAGGATCGTAAAACAAAAGAACGTGCAGTAAAAGAAGCTGAGATAATCATGTATCACTGCATGCGTGAAGGTGTAGCATTCAAAATCATAGAAGGAAATGTCATCACCATGCGGCCTTCATTGGTTATTACAAAAGATCATTGCGACATGATTATACACGCTTTACGTAATGCATTGGAAAAAGTCAGTCTTTCCTGATAGCGATGAGTAAATTATTGTATCAAAACAGGCAGCGACTTTAACAGGCTGCTTTCAGATTGCATTGTAATAAAGTATAGCCCGGCTGGTACGGTGTTTCTCAGCCTTACATGTACGATTTTATTGTTACCTGTTAGTCGTTCCGAATAAATTATTTTTCCTGCATTATCTGTTAATTTCAGGATCGTTGTTTCAGCAGAAAATATACCGGTTTGAATAGAAAACGTACCAGTAGTTACCGGGTTTGGAAAAATCCGCAATGAATTTTTATAGTTTAATAGGGTAATAGCTACTGTTCTGCTGTATGTTGCCCCTACGCCACTTTCTGGTTTTGCATGCACACGATAAAATACCAAATCATTTTCTGCTGTTTTATCAGTGTATGAGAAGGTCTTATCGCCTGCATTAATATTGGAAATTAGGTGTGCGATGCTGTTGAAATGAATACCATCATAGCTTCTCTCAATTTCATAAGTACTACTACCATCATCGTTTGATGTCCAGGCTAAGTGAGGGAGGTTGTATTTTTCTTTTACTTCAAACGATGTAAACATTACTGGTAATGCAAACTGGGGTGGAGAAGGGTAGCCGCCGATTGCATAGTATATCTGCGCTGTCATGCCTACTGTCGCAAGGCCTCCATTGAGTGAAATACCTACTTCATCATAATCAAGTGAATTTGTCAATGCAGACACATATCCTATCGCGCCTCCCATGAGTGTAGCAATGTTTCCGTTGCTGATAAGGTTTTGACGCAACAAACCATTTTTGTATGTTGAGATAGATACAGAAGGCAATGCCGAAACCACAGATCCGATATTTACGTAGAAACCGGCATAGGTATTACCCGGTGTTAAAGCATTTAGTTTTGCGCGGATACCACG
>JAEUVI010000288.1 GCA_016787105.1 Chitinophagaceae bacterium
CAAATTTATTGCCAGTTACAGACCTGATTTCTTCTACTTTATGGTCATTGTTGGTGGCAAAAATCAATTTCATTGGCTCAAGATAATGAGAAACAATTAAATGGTCAGACATTAAAAATTCTGCGCAGGCAGACCCAAAGTTTACTTTTTTGAAGCTGATCGTTTTTTATATCTGAAAGAGAGGGAGAAGACAAAAAAGTCATATTGCTGAAAGGCTGTACCTGGAAATGTGGAAAATCCAAAGGAAGGCCGATTGTTGCGGCTTCAGTATTTATTAATAATGCGATGCGTGTTTCGAGCAATTGGGTAATTTCTCTATACGAAAAATGATTAAGGCCTGATACGTTTACAATTGCGATATCTTTTATAGATAGTTTGCAGGCATTAAGCATGTTTGTTAAAAATTGCATCTCATCTTCGGGCAGGTAATCTACCCCCGGACTATTTACTATTACAAGAACTTTTTTCTCATTATTACCCAAAAATTTGAATTCATTCCTTGCAGGAGTTTCTTTAGCCTGCGTTTCATCTATTGTATTGTTTGTAATAGCTCCTTGAATCAGGTTGCTGGTATACAAGCTGCTGATTATAGATTCAGGAAGTTTTATTGCTTTCAGGCTCATTCGGATATGTTATTCAGATTAAGCTGCTTTTTTCGTTTCTTTGCATGGCAAAAATAACTTTATTATGATTGCGGCTATGGATATTACAGTTACAAAAGCGGAACGGAGCAAATTACAGGATATAAATTTTGATAAACTTGTATTTGGCCGCTACTTTACCGATCATATGCTTGAGGCGGATTATGAAAACGGCGAATGGAAGAATATTGAAATAAAGCCTTACCAACCATTACTGATGAGTCCTTCTTTGGCTGCTTTACACTACGGCCAGTCTATATTTGAAGGTATTAAAGCATATAAAGGCAAGAATGGCAAAGCCTGTATTTTCAGACCGCACGATAATTTCCGCCGTTTCAATATTTCTGCCGAAAGAATGCAGATGCCGCAGGTACCCGAAGAGTTATTTATGGAAGGCATGCGCCGGTTAGTAGAACTGGATAAAAACTGGATACCCGATAAAGAAGATTACTCTTTGTATATACGCCCGATCATGTTTGCTTCTGATGAAGTAATTGGGGTAAAGCCTTCAGACAGTTATAAATTTTTAATTCTTCTTAGCCCCACAGGCCCATATTACGCAACGCCAATGCGCATATATGTAGAAGAAAAATATACACGTGCAGCGCCAGGCGGAGTCGGTTTTGCCAAAACCGCAGGCAATTATGCGGCCGCATTATTGGCATCAGCAGTAGCAAAGGAGCAGGGGTATGACCAGGTGCTATGGACGGACGCCCACAGCCATAAGAATATTCAGGAGATCGGCACTATGAATGTTTTCTTTATTATTAATAATGTAGCCATCACCCCGGGACTTGAGGAAAGTACAATACTTGAAGGCGTAACCCGCCAGAGCGCTATAACATTGCTGAAAGAAATGGGATTGAAAGTTGAAGAAAGGACATTGAATATAGATGAAGTCATTGATTCTCATAAGGCTGGAACTTTGCAGGAAGTATTTGGTACCGGTACAGCTGCTACTATCAGCATGATAAAAGAATTGAAGTATAAAGACTATATTATCAACTTCGATACAGCTACCTGGAAGATAGCTCCCGGCCTGAAGAAGTGGTTGACAGATATACGCGAAGGCCGGCGTGAAGACAAATACGGATGGATGTGGAACGTGTAATATGCTAATAATAAACAGGTTATTTTTTTATTGAAAGCGCATTTATTTATGCAGGGATATTCTTTAAAAAAATCCTGTAAGCCTTCAGAATTCTAAAATCTTTCCCATACCTTTGCCGTCCCAAAAATAAAGGTTCAGAATGCCTACTATTCAACAATTAGTAAGAAAAGGAAGAGATATTATCAGGGCAAAAAGTAAATCCAGAGCGCTGGATAGCTGCCCGCAACGCCGCGGTGTATGTACCCGTGTGTACACTACTACTCCTAAAAAACCGAATTCGGCTTTGCGTAAGGTAGCGAAAGTGCGTTTGACAAATAAAGTAGAGGTAATCGCTTATATACCCGGAGAAGGGCATAACCTGCAAGAGCACTCTATCGTGCTGATTCGTGGTGGTCGTGTGAAGGACTTACCAGGAGTACGTTATCATATCGTTCGCGGTTCGTTAGACACTGCTGGTGTAAAAGATCGTAAGAAGAGCCGTTCTAAATATGGAACGAAGAAAGAAAAAGCAAAAAAATAATTCGTCAATAAAGAAATTATATTTCAGTCATGCGTAAGGCACAAGCAAAAAAACTCCCTTTAGCACCCGATCCAAAGTTTAATGACAAGCTGGTTACAAGGTTTGTAAACAACCTGATGTGGGAAGGAAAAAAGAGTGGAGCATTTACCATTTTCTATACAGCTTTGGATAAAGTTGCAAAGCAGACAAATGAAGATGGATACGAGGTTTGGAAAAGAGCGTTGTCAAACGTAACACCCGGTGTTGAAGTACGAAGCCGTCGTATCGGTGGTGCTACTTTCCAGATCCCTTCTGAAGTGCGCCCTGACAGAAAAATTTCTTTGAGCATTAAATGGCTTATCCGCTACAGCCGCGAAAGAAATGGTCGCAGCATGGCAGATAAATTAGCTGGTGAAATAGTAGCAGCAAGCAAAGGTGAAGGTGCCGCTTTCAAAAAGAAAGAAGATACACATCGTATGGCAGAAGCAAATAAAGCTTTCGCTCACTTCCGTGTGTAATTGTTTAATAAAATACTTGAAAGCCATTCTCAATAGGGATGGCTTTTTTTGTTGCAGTTAGCACTATTTATTAACTAAGCCTGCCTCATAAGCAAACTTTACAAGGCCTGTTGCAGTATTCAATCCACTCTTCTGCATTATTTTTCTCCGGTGAGCGACTATTGTGTGCTTACTCAGGCAAAGTGCTGAAGCTGTTTCGATAATAGTATATCCTTTTGCAATAAATTGTAAAACGAGAATCTCTTTTGATGTAAAATGGAGGGGCCGGAATATTTCTGTTTCATTCTTTAGTAAAGTTTTCAAATCTTCGGCGACATATACTCTTCCCATTTTTATAGAACGAAGGCACATCTCAATTTCATAAGTGCCGGTATGCTTTGTAATAAATGCGTGTGCTTTGGCGGCAAGCATTTGCCTTATCAGGAAAATATTATCGGTACTGCCGATAACACTGACAGCAAGGTCTGGATTATTTCTTTTTATATTTTTTATTAGTTCATTTGTATTCAATCCTCTGATATTATAATCAATAAAAAGATGGCTGATATATTTTGTTTTTAAAGCAGCTAACATCTCTTCTTCTTTTTCACTTAGCAGTACATGTGTAAACAATTTTATAGTTTTTAATAAACTTGCGAAGCTTTCTGCAAAGAGAAGGTGACCATCCAATATAAAAGCAGTATTCTCAACAGATAGATTTTTATCTTCCTGATTTATCACGGTTAAGTTTTAATGATGTCAGAAATGCGTCTCAATGAAAATAGCAAAATAATGTTATGCCTGGTTAGGATCTGTTTATATAAATTTAGTTTTCTCTTTTGGGTTAATATTTTTTACCATTTGTGTGTGGAATAGAAAATACATTTCTGTATTTATTTCTGGCCCTTGTAAAAAACGCCCTTTAGTAGGGCAGTGTTGTTTATCAATATAAAAAGTAAGATAGTAGGCAACAGTAAAAATGGGTTATTGAAAAATATAATATGATAAATCAAATATTTTTTTAACAGGACGTCACGAAATGGATTTTGGGAAAGTCTATCCAATGGCTGGAAGATTGCGTGGCTGAAATA
>JAEUVI010000297.1 GCA_016787105.1 Chitinophagaceae bacterium
TCCAATGCTATTAAGCTGATTAACGTGTAGCTTTGGTTTTAAACCGTAGCTTAGTCCTGCTTTGCAGATGGTTTCAGTTTCTCCGGGCGAAAAGAACCCAGTTTCACAAAACACATCAATATAATCTGCTAGTTCTTCCTTTGCAATCACCGGCAGCATTTCATGCACAATACAATCAATGTAAGCAGCATGGTTCTCTTTATATTCCTGTGGGTAACTGTGTGCACCAAGAAATGTTGATTTGATAAGGAGGTTTGACTTCTCTTTGAGTTTTTTTATTACCCGCAACATTTTCAACTCTCCTTCCACCGTCAATCCATACCCGCTTTTTATTTCTATCGCGCCAGTCCCGGCTTTGCTTACCTCCTCCAGCCGTTGCCAGGCAAGCCGAAATAATTCATCTTCGGAAGTCTCGTTTAATTTTATTGCTGAATTTAATATTCCTCCCCCTTTTGCTGCTATCTCCTGGTAGGTTGCTCCTTTTATCTTATCGATAAATTCATTTTCACGGGTTGCGGCAAATACAAGATGCGTATGGCTATCGCACCAGCAAGGCAAAACAAACTGGTTAGCTGCGTCAATTGTTTCTGAAAACAAAGAGCCGGGCTTTAATTCATCCATAGCGCCAAACGCAGCTATTTCCTCATCTTCAATAATCAAAAAAGCGTTTTTAAGAACAGGCAGCTCCGCCAATTCACTGCCACGTAACAAGTGATTTTCTTGTCGTGTATTGACAAGTTGCCCGATATTTTTTATGAGTATTGACGGCATAAAGTGAAGATAAGATTTCTCTATATATAAATTTAAACACAGCCACTTTTGTCAGACCCGGCATTAAATGCAATTATGAGTTTTAAAACCTTGTTTAGTAATAAAAATATCACGTATAAATAACCGTTTTCGTTAGGATTTTTTCTATCAACTATGACTTTGGTATCATTATATTTATATTTGATAGAATTGAATGCAATCTTTGCTTCCGGCTAACTGCCGCTAACCTTTACTATGAAAAAACGCCAAAACGCCTTTCCTCCTGTTGTTCTGCTGCTGGCCGTTTTTCTATACCCTTTTTTATTGACCGCGCAAAAGAAAGGAACTTCTCCCGTTATTGTATCAAGTAAAATAATGCCTGCTGACAATATCAGTTGCGGTTCTGATTTAATACTTGAACGACTGAGATCTGTTCCGGCTTATAAACTGGCTGAAGAAAAAATGAACCGGGATATTTTGACTTATTCCAATTCCGCGAGGATAATGGCAGTTGACTATACATTACCTGTAGTTTTTCATGTTATCAGCAGCAATCCCTCTGCAGTGACGGATGCACAGTTAATCGCTGCTTTAGCAGATCTGAATGATGCGTTTGCAAAAACTGGCGCCTATATAGGCGGCGATAATCCTGCAACACCTGGGGTAGATACACGTATCCGTTTTTGCCTGGCACAAAAAGATCCGGATGGAGGAAATACTACTGGTATTACAAGAACAGAATCTTTCTTCACAGATTTTGACATGGATATAGAAGATAGCCGAATGAAAAACCTGATACAATGGGATCCTTCGCGATATATTAATATATGGTATGTTACTGATATCAAATCAGAAATTATGGCACTTTTCTCCTGTGGTGTATGGACGAGATTGAAAGCGGGAGGCTATGCAACGATGCCACCGGGTGGTGGCGCTACAGATGGTATTGTTGTTACAGGTTTCGGCCCATTACTGGCGCATGAAATGGGACACTATCTCGGGCTTTATCACACTTTTGAAGGGTTGAATTGTGCGAATGCTAATTGTAATTCACAGGGCGATCGCGTTTGTGATACACCCCCTGACAGGTTGATAACAAGTTCCCCTTCGTGTACTTCACCTGATAACTCCTGTGGTTCAGATACGCTTTCCGGATTTACTGTTGATGTGCCAGATATGATTTCAAACTTTATGGATTATGGCAACGATGCCTGTCATAAATCATTTACAGAAGGACAGGCCGCAAGGATGAGGGCTGCCATCGCTACACAAAGAAACAGCCTGTTATTACAAAACCAATGTACCAAACCATGTAATGAAAACAGCATTGCTTCATTTACAAGAAATAATGTTTATCCGCTACCTGGTGATGTAATAACATTTACAAATACCTCAACCGGCGCTACAAACTTTGAATGGCTGGTAGATAATACAACCGTTACTACTGCCGCCGATCTCACGTATACATTTGCAGCTTCAGGAAAGTATAAAGTGACGCTGAAATCATACAATGCAAACGCGAATTGTTATGCGATGTATACGGATTATGTGATTGTGAATTGCGGTGTTACTGCAAGATTTTACCCAGATAAAAGAAAGATAGCATCAAGGCAGAATGTACTTGTAGATAGTATATATTTTACTAACAGATCGGTAAATGCAACTTCATACAGTTGGTTAATGAGCAATGATGCAGGAATGGCTGAGCAGGAAGTGAGTACAGCCACGGATCTTAAATATTTTTTCCTGCAACCCGCACGTTATACGGTACGATTGATTGCAACCAATGGAACTTGTACCGATACAACAGAAACATTCAGCTTTACTGTAGATGATCCTACAGCTGATGCAGAGTTATATATGAATGCAACCGATTGCTACGATCAAACTAAAATCAGGGTAAGTTTTTACGCCTGCAACAATGGATATGCAACCATTCCTGCGGGTACACCACTTGCGTTTTATGATAAAGATCCGCGGATTGGCAATGCAAATATCATTGGATCGTTTTCCATGCCAAACAGTATACCAGGTAAGTGCTGCGGCTTTTTATATACGCAGGTCCTGAACATTAACTATTCTGGATTAAACACAGTATATGCAGTAATAAATGACAATGGTACAACTATGCC
>JAEUVI010000307.1 GCA_016787105.1 Chitinophagaceae bacterium
AATTTTCCTGTGCCTGATCTACTGCCTTTGCATATACTTCAATTTTTTTCCGGTTACTTACCAGTGCGAGGTAACTTTTATTTACCTGCAGCCTGATAGTATCATCCAGCATGGCTTGCGATGCGCTTAGCTGTTTTACCCTCGCATCCGCTTGCTGTATTTTCGCTTTTGTCTTCCACAATGATGAAATGTTATATGAAACACCAACACCTGCATTTAAAGCATTCGTAACTGAAAACACATGTGGAATATCTGCAGCGATATAACCGCCTGTCAGTTGCAATGAAGGATACAATTCACTTTTGGTTTCACGTACACCGGATACTGCGGCTTTCTGCCTTAATGATAAAGAGGCAATGTCTTTCCTATTATCCTTTGCTGTTTGTATAAACTCTTCGAGAGTGCGGCTATCATCTCTTTTCTCAATACCTGATGTATCCAATACCAGTTGGGTATTATCGGGCAGGCCGAGCATCAGGTTCATATTGACATTTGCCAACTGCCAGTTGTTTTCTGCATCAAGCAAACTCAACTCAAGATTAGATGATTGCAATTCTGCCTTCAATAAATCATTGCGTGCCAGCAAACCGTTTTTTTCCAGGTTGCCTAAATCTTTTGCACGCTGGCGTGATTGTTCAAGATTTTCAGTTACCAGCGAAACTGCTGTTTTTGCTTTAAATAAGTTAGCAAACGCTTCAATAGTATTTTGCACTACCTCATCCCTGTCTTCGTCCGCATCCAGCTTTACTGCCTCAGCAAGATAGCGCGATGATTCAATACCATACTTAATACGGCCACCTGTATAGATAGGTAACGAAATATTTAATAAGCCATACACAGCCTGTGATACTTTTGGCGATCCGCTACCACTTGCACCGCCGCTACTGTCTTTTGATGACTTCATAGAAAAATTGGCATTATTCAGCCGCAGGTATGAACCTGAAACGGTAGCAGAAGGCAACCTCTTGTCAACAGATTCTTTTAATGCCGCTGTTGCTTCTTCTATTTTCGCTTTATCGCTTTTTAGCTGGTGGCTGTTCCTGATACTTAAATCAATTGCTTCCGCCAGCGTAATCGTTTTTTTATCCTGTGCCTGTGCAGCTGATAGCAGGAACAATCCTAATAACAGAAAGAAAAATTTAAACTTATGCTTCATGTGTCAATATTGCTTTAAACAGAAATTTCAGGTGATGGCTCAATTTCTTTTTAATGTGTATTTTGAATTCATCATCAGAAAGTGATTGAAGATTGTTTATCTCTTTATAAAAATGTTGAGTCGTTACAAGATGGCTTACTGTACCGATAAGTGTGGCCATCATCAATGGTATATCAATATTTTTTTTAAACTCGCCTTTCTTTTGTCCTTCCAGGATTAGCTGTTTTACCAGTTCCTGGTTTCTTTTTTTGAATTGCTGAATCAATACAGCTATTTCATTGCGCTGGTTGTGCAACTGCTCACGGGACATTATTTTATGAAAGCAGGTTTGATTTTGAAACTTATCAATGTAAAAATCAATAAGCGCATTTACCTTTTGTAAAGAAGTTTGTGATTTATCCAGCAGCATGCTCTCCATCTTCAATATGCCGGTCTCTGCACGATAGTTAAATAAGGCTTCCAGTAATTTTTCTTTGGAGCCAAAATAATAGGATATCATCGCAAGGTTTACGCCTGCTTTGTCAGCAATATCCCGCACAGGTGTACCGTCGAAGCTTTTCTCAGCAAACAATTGCTCAGCCGCTTCCATAATTTGCACTTTCTTTTCGCTGTACTCCATTTGAATTCTGCTTAAGAGGGCGCAAACTTAAACAAATGTTTAATTTAAACAAACGTTTAATTAACTTTTTTTGCAAAAAATTTCTTCCCGCCTGTCTATGTGCTCAGAAAATTCAGAGAGTGAATGAGTTAAAGGAGTTTCCTTTTATAAAAGCTGTTCCATTTTCTGCAGTGATAATAGTCTTCTTTTATCCCCCACTATCCAAACAATATCTCCCTGGCGGATGATATAAGACGAATCGGGGTTTACCAATCTTCCGTTGTCGTTTTCAATACCTACCACAATGCCATGTGTTTTTTCCCTGATTTCCGCTTCGCGGATATTCTTGTTTGCAAAAAAAGATTTTTCGCCAATAACAAAATGCTCCAACACCACCTCTACTGGTTTTTTATCAGAAGTAATCGTAAGCATCTTCTCAATATCTGCACGGAAAATATCCATTTGATCATCGGTACCGATTACAGTAATAACATCGCCCGGAAATATAACCTCATCCCTTTTTGGCGTATTAATTACCTTGCTTCCCCGTTCTATCATTGCGACATTAATGCCATATTTTTCCCGCCATGCCAATTCGCGCAGGCTTTTGCCAACTCCCGGCATATCCGCACTTATTTCAAACTCAGCCATGTGTGCATCCCATGGTGCCAGCATACTCTTCTTCATTTTACCCTCTTCCCGTTCATTATAATTTGCTAAAAACTGAACCCTGACTTTTGAATACAGGAATTGGATCTTCTTCGAAAATATAAGTAAGAGCGTGAGCATTACTATGGTAACAATAACTGCGATTTGGGGTGAAAAAAAAGTATCTATTAATAACCCAATCAGTATGATGGCAATGCCTGTGCGGAATAATTGCAGAATCAGCAATCCAGACTTATACCTGTTGATCGCTATAAATTTTTCTAAAAGATCTTTCCGGTGTTGTTTAAAAACAAGCGACCATAAAAAGGGTGTCATCAATAATAAAGTGGACGCCGCACCAAGAATAGTTGCAGATGTATTATAGCCAAGCTGTGTTCTTGTATACGGAAGTAAATAGTAAGAAGACAGCAATACTATAGCAGTAGTGATAAGGGAAATAATAATTGTATTCATTATACCACTTCGAACATATACCTGCCAGTCGGTAGAGTTTGAAATTGTTTGCGCCCTGCTACTATAGCGGTGAATTGTGTCTGTCCAGCCAGCAGGCAATTTCTTTTGCAGCCATTCATACACCGGCTCAGAGGCTTTTATCATGTATGGAGAAGTGAAAGTAGTTATTGCTGACACCGCCACTGCAATCGGATATAGAAAATCGCTGGTAACTTTTAATGTAAGTCCCAGTGTAGCGATGATAAAAGAAAACTCACCGATTTGTGAAAGGCTCATTCCCGCCTGTACTGATGATTTCAAAGGCTGACCGGATATTAATGCGCCGATAGTGGTGCTGAATGATTGCCCCAGTATGGTTACAGCACTTATCAATAATACAGGCAACCAGTACTGAATAAGCATACCCGGATCAAATAACATACCGACTGATACAAAGAATACTGCACCGAAAAGATCCTTTACAGGTTTTACCAGGTGTTCAATTTTTTCAGCATATACAGTTTCTGCAAGAATAGACCCCATTATGAATGCGCCAAGTGCGGGTGAAAATCCTACAATTGTTGCCAACCATACCATCAATATACAAAGCGCCAAAGAGGTAATCAGCAACATTTCATCATTCATAAATTTTCGTGCCTTTCTTAAAAATGTGGGCAGGAAAAAAATTCCGGATATAAACCACAATGCCAAAAAGAAAATGAGTTTCGCAACGGATAACAACATTTCCATACCAGCATATTGCGAACTCACTGCAAGTGTAGAAAGTAATACAAGCAATAAGATAGCAACCAGGTCTTCTACTATCAGGATTCCAAATACAAGACTCGCGAACTTATGTCCCTTTACACCCAGTTCATCAAATGCGCGAATAATAATTGTAGTAGAAGAAATACAAAGCATACCGCCAAGAAATATACTATCCATCCGCGACCAGCCCAGCAATACTCCTACCATATAGCCCACGCCAAGCATGAATGCTACTTCCACGAGAGCCGTTACAGAAGCCGGGGTTCCTACTTTCAATAATTTCTTAAAACTGAATTCCAATCCGAGGCTGAATAATAAAAATATAACGCCTATCTCTGCCCATACTTTGATGCTATCTGTTTCCGCAATACTTGGAAGAAGATTGAAATGCGGGCCAACCAGGAAACCTGCAATCAGGTAACCTAATACCAATGGTTGCTTCAGCCATTTGAACAAGATTGTAACAATAGCTGCGGCACCTAATATCAAACCGAGATCTGTAATAAGATAGGGTAAGTGAATCATGACAACAATTAAGTCAAATCAAATAATATGAAAGCAGCCGTAAATAAATCATCACAGGGCCGATAACATTTCATTCTGGTAACTGATCAATGCGAACAATAAAAAACTTACCAGAAATAATGAGAAGGGAATAAGTGTAATAAATAATCTTTCAGATTGTGTTTTATAACAGAAGCGCCGCTGATTTTCCCGGGATATAAACCAGGAAAATACATAAACGAAATATTTCCCGGGATAAAATGTACATGTATAAGCGAAGGCACCATCGATCCTGTATACCTGGCAAATGTCTCCTGCGTGTCATGCTGCAAAGGGGAATCAGCAAATACAGTCGTTGATTTTATATTAAATCCCCCGGCCGCAGTAAATCGGACAAACTGCTTCACCGCACCAATACTAGTAGTATAAAGAAGTGAAAAAAAAAGTACTAAAATATATGTCAATATACATTTCCGCATTGTCGTGAAGATAACGAAAATGCGCTTAAAATTACCTGCAACTATAGTGTAACACTATTGATAATACAGAAATATTATCGCTGGCTTGCGATCAATAAATTGAGGTCAGTGTATTTTAAATCAAATCGTTCGCTGAGATAAAAATTCGTTAATGCTCCTTTGAATAAATAGATACCATTCCGCAAATGAATTTTATGCCAGAGCAGGTTTTCAAAACCACCTTCATCACCGGCTTCGAGCAATAAGGGCATTAGCACATTACTGATAGCCTGCGATGCTGTTCTTGCAAAACCAGAAGGAATATTGGGAACACAATAATGTATCACTCCATATTTTAGAAAGATGGGATGCTCATGAGATGTTATTTCGGATGTTTCAAAACAACCGCCACGGTCAATGCTTACATCAATCACTACGCTGCCCGGGCGCATATTGCTTACCATTTCTTCAGTCACTACCATTGGTGTTCTTCCTGTTTCAGAAGCCAAAGCACCGACAGCCACTTCACAGGTCTTCAATTGCTTTGCAAGCATACGCGGCTCTATAACGGAAGTCCATAAACGCTGACCAATATTATTCTGCAATCTTTTTAAGCGATAAACACTGTTATCAAAAACTTTGACAGAAGCACCGAGCGCCAAAGCAGCCCTTGCAGCATATTCGCCCACAATACCGGCTCCTATGATAATAACTTTTGTAGGGGCAATACCTGAAATACCGCCAAGCAATACTCCTTTTCCATGATTGGCTGAGCTGAGGTATTGTGCAGCAATTAACATCACAGCACTTCCTGCTATTTCACTCATGCCGCGAACAATCGGGTATGAACCGCTATCATCCTTCAGGTTTTCAAATGAAATAGCAGTGATGCGTTTATCCATCATCTTCTGCAGTATTTCCGCTTTTAATACGGAAAGATGGATAGGGGAAATAATAACCTGGTTGGGTTGCAGCAGCGGAAGATCATCTTCAATAACCGGTGCACTTTTTACCAATATCGGCGCTTTGTAGATTTCTGCACGGTTATAAATAATTTTCGCTCCAGCTTCACTGTAATCCTTATCCCTGAAATGTGAAGCATCTCCTGCATTATGCTCAATAGAAACATTATGTCCATTGCTGGTTAGTACACTCACTGCATCGGGGGTAAGGGCTATCCGGTTTTCCTGGAAAGCGGTTTCCTTGGGTATACCGATGTGCATCTGGGCACCTTTGGGTTTTATATCCAGCGTTTCTTCAAGAGTTTCGTAACTGAAAGAAGTACTTATAACAGGCTTGTGCTGACTCATTGAGGGATTTGGTTTCTGTTCAGGGTTAACGGTAAATTTTAGGTTGTAAAAATAACTTAATTATTGATGATACTGATTTTTCTTAGCTGGGCATCAACAGGTTCTATATAAATATGTACTGTATCCGCCGGAAAAATTTCCGGAGCCTTCTCCGGCCATTCTACCAAACAGATTTCGCCGCTGTACAGGCAATCTTCAATACCAGCCTGCCGGGCCTCTTCCTCACTGTTCATCCGGTAAAGGTCTATGTGATAAATTTTCTTTTCTTCATCCTTGTCCGCAAACCGGTATTCATTTATGATAGAAAAAGTAGGGCTGCTTACGATGTCTCTTACACCTTTGCTATCACAAAGGGCATGAATAAAAGTAGTTTTGCCGGCACCCAGGTTACCATGCAAGGCAAAGATTTTTTCCGACTCGTATCGCTGCCAAAATCTCTTCGCAACATCCTGTATTTCAGCAAGGCTGAATGTCTGTTCCATATACAAATTTAATATTCAATAGCAACCTCGTTGTTAAGATATTCCTCTTTTTGCAATATTGTCAAACCATAAGTTTGGTAAATTTGCAACAAAATTTGCAACATAGGAGGGTTTGGTGACTATGGAAAAAATTCAATGGAAAGTAGACGGGATGGACTGCGCAAACTGTGCCCTTACCATTCACAAATACCTGGAGAAACAAGGCGGCAAGAATGTAAAAGTAAATTTCGCTACCGGCGATGTAAGCTTTGATATAAATGGCATTTCCACCGAAGAAAAAATAGCGAAAGGAATAGATGACCTTGGATATAAAATAAAAGACGATCAAGGCCATTCACATGCTCACAGTCATGATCATGGTGAGAGCGGTGGTGTTGGGTTTCTTACCACGCATTTACAGCGTTTCTGGATTTGTCTTCCCTTCACGCTGGTACTTATGCTCCATATGATACCGGGTTTGCATTTTCACTGGCTCATGAACCCATGGGTTCAACTGGCATTGACAATTCCTGTCTACCTTATAGGCATGAGTTTTTTTGGGAAAAGTGCCTGGAAGAGTATCCGCAATGGTATTCCTAATATGAATGTATTAGTAGCAGTTGGCGCTACTGCAGCTTTTGTTTATAGCCTGTATGGCACACTTTCCGGGCAGGCGGAAAACTATATGTTTTATGAAACAACGGCTACAATCATCACGCTGGTTTTTTTGGGAAACTATTTAGAAGATACCACAGTAGCTTCTACCCAGCGATCTTTAAATGCCCTTGCAAAATCGCAAAAGGTAATGGCAAACATGATTGCTTATGATGACCAGCACGAAGAGCATGTTTTCCCGGTTGAAAATACTGCATTGAAAGTCGGCGATTTGATACTAATAAAAAGCGGTGAACAGGTGCCGATGGATTGTAAAATACTCTGGGGTGATGCGCATGTGAATGAAGCAATCATAACAGGCGAAAGCGTGCCTGTACATAAATATGCAAAGGATAAACTTATTGGGGGAAGTATTGTACAGGATGGAACGGTAAAAGCGCAGGTAACTGCTACCGGCAGCGATACTGTTTTATCGGGTATTATTGATTTAGTAAAACAGGCCCAGGGCGAAAAGCCACCGGTACAGCAGCTGGCAGATAAAATCAGCGCCATATTTGTTCCGGTTGTATTAGGTATTGCTGCACTTACATTGATAATAAGCTGGATTGTATTAAAAGAATTTACGCCTGCATTGATGAGGAGTATCGCGGTATTGGTTATCGCATGTCCCTGTGCAATGGGCCTGGCAACTCCTGCAGCTATTGCAGTGGGCTTGGGCCGCGGTGCAAGAAATGGTATACTCTTTCGCAATGCAACCAGCCTTGAATTATTTAAGAACATAAAACAAGTGGTATTTGATAAAACAGGAACATTAACTACAGGAAAGTTTACAATCAGCAATTGGCAATTAGCAATTGGCAATCTCGCTGAGGAAGAGTTTAAAAGAATTGTGTATTCACTGGAAAAATATTCGAATCACCCCATTGCGAAATCCATAACCGTTGAGTGGAAAACGAAGAATGAAATACGCTGGAAAAAAATTGAAGAGATAAAAGGCATGGGAATGCAAGGCAT
>JAEUVI010000347.1 GCA_016787105.1 Chitinophagaceae bacterium
AAAATTGGTTTCCGGCAATTCGGCAAGACACCGTATGCATATCATGCTCTCTTCATTCAATAAATCACTTCCACATCCCGAACAGATATGTGGAAATAATAAATGAAGAAATGAATCTTTAATTTCGTTTAGCAGAATCATCAATAGTGTATCAATTTGAAAATTCGAAAATGGCGCAATGTCAGTAATTAATAATGAGCAATTGAGCCATTTTCACATTGGGCGATTTTTCTTCTAAAATAAATACCTGTACACTTCATCTACTCTTCCCATTGAGATCACCTCGATATTGAATTTTTGTTTAGCCAATCCTTTCTGCCCATATTTGGATACAATGATTTTTTCAAAACCGAGCTTTTCTGCTTCAGCTATGCGTTGATCAATCCTGTTTACCGCTCTTATTTCACCGCTCAATCCTACTTCACCGGCAAAACAAATATGCTGGGGCAATGCAACATCTTCATAGGAAGAGAGCAATGCGCAAAGTACCGCCAGGTCAATAGAAGGGTCTTCTACTTTTAAACCACCAGCAATATTTAAAAAAACATCTTTTACTCCAAAATGAAAGCCACCTCTTTTTTCCAATACAGCTAATAGAAGTTGTAATCTTCTTAAATCAAAACCTGTAACTGTTCGCTGTGGTGTGCCATATACGGATTGTGTAACCAGCGCCTGTACTTCTATCAAAAGCGGCCGCATACCTTCTATCGTAGCGGCGATAGCAATACCACTTAAATGATCTTCCTTTTGTGTTATCAATATTTCACTGGGGTTGGCTACTCCTTTCATTCCTTCATCCGTCATTTCGTATATACCCAACTCAGCTGTACTGCCAAAGCGGTTTTTTAATGTTCTTATTATACGATAAGCATAATGCCTGTCACCTTCAAACTGCAATACAGTATCAACCATATGCTCTAATATCTTCGGGCCGGCTATGCTTCCTTCCTTTGTAATATGTCCAATAAGAAATACAGGTGTATTTGTTTCTTTTGCGAAGCGCTGAAACTCGGCGGCGCATTCTCTTATCTGTGATACACTACCCGGTGATGAGTCAATAAATGGTGTATGTAATGTCTGAACAGAATCAACAATGACTAACTGGGGTTTCAGTTTTTTTATTTCCTGGAAAATGATTTGTGTAGATGTTTCGGTAAGCAGGTAAAAGTTTTCATTGGAGAGCTTTAATCTTTCTGCACGCATTTTTATCTGCTGTTCACTTTCTTCTCCACTTATATACAAAACAGTAATGTTGCTTAATTGCAATCCATCCTGCAGAAACAATGTTGATTTACCAATGCCGGGTTCGCCGGCTATTAAAACGATACTGCCTGCTACAATACCACCGCCTAATACACGATTCAATTCTTTATCCGGCGTCAACAATCTTTTTTCTTCATTTGCTCTTATTTCTTTTAATGCAACTGTTTTATTTGTTCTTTTTTCATTTGAATAATTTTCCCATCCATTTGCTTTGGCAGGTTCTTTATGTTTTATTTCTTCAACAAATGTGTTCCATTGATTGCATGAAGGACATTGACCAAGCCATTTCACACTTTCATATCCGCAATTCTGACAAAAGAAACCTGTCTTTACTTTACTCATAAAAATAAAATTAGGTTTTTCATCAAACCATTAAAGAACAAGACAACATTTAATTTTATTGAATAATTATTTTATATACGCAGAATAAAATGAAGTTGTATTTTATGTAAAAAAGAAAGAAAAAAAAGAGATGAATGAGTGGAGATTAATGATGCATTCTATAAAAGTAAAAAGGGCCAATCTGATGACTGACCCTCTTACTTACTAACCCATTAAATTCTAGCACTAAGTTACAATTCTGCGTCACTTTACAAAATAAATTTTTACGCTGTGTATAACTTAAACCCGCATGACCGGCAATAATAATTGTAAAAATGAAAAGTGAAAAATGGTATATAATTTATTGATATATAATATATTATAGAGTGTCTCGAAATAAAGTTTACGTAAATATTTCTTTAAAAATTAGACTGTTTACAAAAGATTAATAACCAAAAATGTCAAAACGACTTGCGCTAACAACCGTTAGGTTCGAGAACCTGACAATTAGTATTTTGGACGTAGATTTGATGTAATTCCTGGAACTAAATTCTGGTAAAATGACACCATCAATTATGCT
>JAEUVI010000351.1 GCA_016787105.1 Chitinophagaceae bacterium
AGAGGTGTAAAATATTTTTAAACAACTATCAGCAAAAGAAAAATAGACGCGATTGTTGATGAATGCAGGGATAAAGCAGCATTGAACAACTAAAAAAGAGAATTATGCAGGGAATAACACCTTATCTCAATTTTGAAGGCAATGGTTCAGAAGCTTTGCAGTTTTATTGCAAAGCGCTTGATGGAAAAATTTTGTTTCAGCAAACCTTTGGCGAATCTCCGATGGGAGCGCAAACACCGGATGAATTCAAGAGCCGCCTGATGCATGCTTCTTTTGAATGCGAAGCGGGCTCATTTATGGCTTCTGACGGCCCTCCCGGTTACCAAATGAAAATCGGGAATAATGTTAGTCTCTCACTGCATTTTAATGATGTGCAGAAGTTGGAAAAGGCGTTTAATGGCCTCGCCGAAGGAGGGCAGGTATTGATGTCGGCACAGGAAACATTCTGGGCTCATCGCTTTGGCATGTTGATAGACAAATACGGATTTAGCTGGATGGTGAATATGGATAAACCGCAGCAATAAAAAAAGATATGCGAGTTTGTTTATTTGTCATTTTGTTCTTTGTAAGTGTTGGCGCTGCTGCGCAAAAAGATACGAGTGCTGTACTGGATGCGATGCTGAAAATGGAGAAGGCATTGGTAGAAAAGAATAAAGATCAACTGGAGGCCTTATTGCATAAAGATGTCGCTTTCGGTCACTCCAGCGGTTGGGTGCAGTCGAAGAAAGATGTGCTGAAAGACATGAAGAGCGGTTTCCTGCTGTATAATAAAATTGAGAACAACTCAATTACGATAGAGGCCGGTAAAAAGAAAGCAATAGTGCAGGAAAAAATAACGGTGAGTGGAAAGAGAGATGATAAAGAATTTGCGCTGACTCTTTTTGTGATGCAGGTTTGGGTGAAGACGAAGAATGGGTGGCAGTTGTTTGCGAGACAGAGTACCAAAATATAGAAGAATTAAAAATTAAAAATTCAAAACTGACATTTTGAATTTTACTTATAAAGGATGGGAAGAAAATTATTATTAGAAAAAGATAAAGTAGAAGGCATCCGCTATTACGATGTATACCGTCGTGAAGGTGGCTATCGCAGCGTGGAAAAAGCATTGAAGACACTAAGCCCCGACCAGGTAACAGAAGAAGTAAAGAAGAGTGGTTTGCGTGGTCGTGGTGGTGCTGGCTTTCCTACTGGTATGAAATGGAGCTTTTTGGCAAAGCCGGAAGGAGTGCCCCGTTATCTTGTAGTAAATGCAGATGAAAGTGAGCCCGGAACTTTTAAGGACAGGTACCTGATGGAGTTCATTCCACACTTATTGATAGAAGGAATGATTGTAAGTTCATTCGCATTGGGCAGCAAAAATTCTTATATCTATATCCGTGGCGAATATGCTTGGATAGTCGACATACTTGAACAAGCTATTGCAGAAGCGAAGAATAATGGTTGGTTAGGGAAAAATATTTTAGGAACTGGCTTTGATTGTGAAATATATGTACAACGCGGTGCTGGCGCCTACATCTGCGGAGAAGAAACGGCATTGCTTGAAAGCCTCGAGGGAAAAAGAGGTAACCCGAGAATCAAACCTCCATTCCCTGCGGTAAAAGGATTGTGGGATTGCCCGACAGTGGTGAATAATGTAGAAACTATTGCAGCGGTTGTGCCAATTATCAATGAAGGCGGTGAAGAATATGCAAAAATTGGAGTTGGTAAGTCAACGGGTACAAAACTCATTTCCGCTTGTGGTAATATCAATAAGCCAGGTGTATTTGAAATTGATATGACCATCAGCGTGGAAGAATTTATTTATAGTGACGAATATTGTGGTGGTATTGCAAAAGGAAAAAGATTGAAGGCTTGTATACCGGGCGGTTCATCTGTTCCTATTTTACCTGCTAATCTTTTATTGAAAACAGCAAAAGGCGATACCCGGATGATGAACTATGAAAGCCTGAGTGATGGTGGTTTCGCGACAGGCTCAATGATGGGCTCTGGTGGTTTTATTGTTTTTGATGAAGATCAGTGTGTAGTAAAACACACCTATACATTAGCGAGGTTTTACCGTCATGAAAGTTGCGGACAATGTTCACCTTGTCGTGAGGGAACCGGCTGGATGGAAAAAATATTGTCACGCTTGGAGCATGGTCATGGCAAAATGAGTGATATAGACTTGCTTTGGGACATACAAAGAAAAATTGAAGGAAATACGATATGTCCTTTGGGGGATGCGGCAGCGTGGCCGGTAGCAGCGGCAATACGACATTTCAGGGATGAATTTGAATGGCATGTACTGAACCCGGAAGAGTGTTTGAAGCGGAGCTATGGACTGGCGGGGTATGCAGAGCCGAGAGCGGTGGTGGTGTAGGAAAGTAA
>JAEUVI010000401.1 GCA_016787105.1 Chitinophagaceae bacterium
TGGATTTGGAATGCAGTTTTTTTCTGATGAAGCAAAAAACCAATTGTTTTCGAAAGAAAAAATGCATGAAATATTTCAGAGTATAATGAAGAATGCAGATAAAGAATGGGGCGGTTTTGGAAAGGCGCCAAAGTTTCCCCAAACATTTATCATACAATTTTTATTACGTTACCACTGGCTTACAAAAAATGAGGAGGCATTGCAACAGGCTTTGTTAAGTATTGATAAAATGATGGAAGGCGGTATATATGATCACCTTGCCGGCGGCTTTGCCCGTTATGCTACTGATACCGAATGGCTCGCCCCGCACTTTGAAAAAATGCTTTATGATAATGCATTGCTTATAATCATTCTTTACGAAGCTTACCAGCTTACAAAAAAAGAAAAGTATAAAACTGTAATTGAAGAAACTATTGCATTCATAGAAAAAGATATGATGAATGCAGAAGCTGGTTTTTATGCTGCGCTTGATGCAGATAGCGAGGGAGAGGAGGGAAAATTTTATGTGTGGCAATATGACAAGGTCAACGCAATATTGGGCGAAGATGCCGCTCTTTTTTGCCGGTATTATGATATAACGCCAAGGGGCAACTGGGAAGAGAAAAATATATTGCGGACGAAAGTGCCTGCAGAGACATTTGCCGCAGAAAACGGAATTGATTTAAATGAGTTTAAAAGCTTTTTGCAAAAATGCAAATCAATTTTACTTGCAGAAAGAAATAAACGGGTAAAACCCGGCCTTGACAGTAAAGTACTGCTCGGCTGGAATGCATTGATGAATAGTGCTTGCAGCAAAGCATATGCTGCTACGGGCAATGAAAACTATAAAGCATTGGCGGAAAAAAATATGCATTTTCTTGTCACACATTTTTCGGAGGGCGGCAGCAATAATTTTTTTCACACATGGAAGGATGGAAAAGCAAAATATCCTGCCTTTGTGGACGACTATGCATTTCTGATTCAGGCAATGATTGATCTGTATCAAATCGGCTCGGATACGAAATTGCTAAATCAGGCAAGGGATTTAACCGGGTTTGTACTTGAAAATTTCAGTGAACATGAAACCGGTTTTTTTTATTTCACGAAAGAAAACCAAACAGATGTTATTCTTCGTAAAAAGGAAGTATATGACGGAGCCGTGCCTTCCGGGAATGCAGTAATGGCATATAACCTTTTTCACCTTGGAATTTATTTTGACAAAAAAGATTGGAAAGAGCAAAGTCATAAACTATTGGTTTCTTTGGGAAAAGCAATTGTAAGCTATCCTTCATCGTTTGGAATGTGGACATGTTTGCTGCTGGAAATGGCATTCACATCCAATGAAATTGTTATATTAGGCAAGGATTTCCGAAAACTGCTTGTGCAGGTTCTATCGGAGTACATTCCGCATAAAGTGGTGATGGCATCTGAGGACTCGGATTTTTACTATCCATTGCTCACGGGAAAAGAGCCAAAAGAGATGACACAAATTTATTTATGTCGGGATTATACGTGCAGGCAACCGGTTTATAGTACTGCGGCGTTATTAGAACAGATAGGGTGCTGATTCGGAAACTTTTAATTTACTGTTAAGACAATAATAAGCAGACAATATCCGTTTTAATTCTTGCTTCGTATTTTACCGATTTGAATTGTTAAAACTAAATATTAACCTTGTGGTTCAGAAAAGTTCTAAACCTTATATTTGTCCAACACCCTCTATGTGTATGAAAAAGAAAAACCATTATTCATTTCTGTTGCTGCTCGCGGCAATGTCTACTCTCGCAGGATGCGGGGTTTTAGGCAAGAAAAACAAGAGCGGCAGCACCCTGCCGGCTGATGGCCAGCTTCACGGTGTAGCACCGGGAAACAAATATACTCTTCCAAAGCCTCCCGGAATGGTTTACATTCCACAGGGTACCTTTCATATGGGCCCGAGCGATGAGGATCCAGCTTATGCATTTAGTGCACGTAATCGTTCTATTTCTATCAGTGGCTTCTGGATGGATGCTACTGAAATAACAAACAACGAATACCGCCAGTTTGTAAACTGGGTACGTGACTCTGTAACTGCTAAAAAACTGGGTTATATCAAAGCCGGTTCGGATGGTACAGAAAACGTAGACTGGAAAAAAATGCAAACCATGAAATGGAGCGATCCTAAAGTGGTTGAGCAATTAGGCCAGACTGATCTGATCTTGAATCCTGAAGACAGGATTTTCGGTAAAAAAGAAATTGATGCATCAAAGCTGATGTATCATTCAGAAACTTTTGATCTGAAAGAAGCTGCAAAAAGAGAAAATGCAAGCAAACCACGTTCTACATTTATAGTAAAGAAAGATGTACGCATCTATCCTGATACTTTATGCTGGATTCGTGATTTCGCTTATTCATATAACGAGCCGATGACACAGCGCTATTTTTCACATCCTGCTTTTGGAAATTATCCTGTAGTAGGGGTGAACTGGAACCAGGCAAATGCATTCTGCGAGTGGAGAACACACTACCTGAATTCGTTTCTTGAGTCTAAGAAAAGGGCGCAGGAGTCTTCTTTCCGTCTGCCTACAGAAGCGCAGTGGGAATATGCTGCACGTGGTGGTCGTTCTCAGTCAATGTTTCCATGGGGTAACTATTACCTGAGAAATAAAAAAGGATGTCTGCTGGCTAACTTCAAACCTGGCCGTGGTAACTATCCTGAAGATGGCGGTTTCTACACAGTACGTGCAGATGCTTACTGGCCAAACGATTTCAGCCTGTATTGCATGGCTGGAAACGTAGCAGAATGGACTTCTTCTATTTATTATGAAGGTT
>JAEUVI010000409.1 GCA_016787105.1 Chitinophagaceae bacterium
AATTCCCGAAAGCATCAGATAAGTAGATATAAATGCGAAAGCAGATATAATTACTGGTTTGGTGCTTTTTCGCGTTTTGGCATCTGGCGGGTAAAGGGAAATAAGATTTGGAAGCATCCTTTTCGTAATTTACCTTTGCGCTTCTTTAAAATGGGATAGTAATAGGCGATTCCCATTGTTTTTTAATACAGAAGATTTTAAATCAAAGAGTTATGAAAAAAGAAATTCACCCGTCAAGCTACCGTTTAGTGGTGTTTAAAGATATGAGCAATGGCTATTCCTTTATCAGCCGCTCTACTGCAGCGTCAAAAGAAACCGTAAAATGGGAAGACGGCAATGAATATCCATTAGTGAAGCTTGAAATTTCAAGTACTTCTCATCCTTTTTTTACTGGTAAAAACGTGCTGGTTGATACAGCTGGACGTATTGATAAGTTCAGGAAGAAGTATGAGAAGAAAAAATAATTACTTAGCTTAGAGTACGAAATATTTTTTTGTTTTTCATGGCTATACTTTAAACCTCCTTGATTCTTCGGGAGGTTTTTTCATGAAATGAATACAGCCACAGGATTTTTACATCGTTGCAAACTCCTAATTATACTCGTAAATACTTACTTGTTGCACTTAGCGTATTATTCATAAGGACTTAAAATAAATTTCCAGCCGGGATTTTCGTTTGTCCATTAACGCAGAAATAATGTTAAATTTAGTATAACCAAATGCTTGCGTTATGAAAGAACAAACCCTCTCACGCATTGCCGTTATTATACTGGCGATCGTCATGATCGTATTCGGTTTCTATCACTTCATGCATCCAAGAGATATGCTTGTTTTCGTACCAGGTTTTTTGCCCGGCGGTATAGCCTGGGTTTATGTAGTAGGTATTGCATTTATTTTAGCAGGTATCGCCCTCATTTTGCATAAATGGGTTAAGATTGCCGGCTATGTATTGGCAGCACTACTTTTTAGCTTTGTATTGCTGGTTCACTTGCCCAATTATATGAACTCAGGTGACCTGGAAATGCAAAGGGTTTCCCTTATTAGTATTCTCAAAGATTCTGCTATCGCCGCATTCGCTATGTACGTAGCTGCAAATGCTCAGAAAATTTAAAGCAATCATTTTTGAGTTTTGCTTTATCAACTTGTGACTTATAGCCACAGGTCGGTCATTGCAGCTTAGCGAAGCTGGCATAGTTTTTTTTAAGTTAATTGTCAACTGATTTTTCATTTAAAAACACGCATATGTTACGCTGGACAATTATCTTTTTAGTCATTGCCATTATTGCTGGTGTTCTTGGTTTTGGCGGTATTGCTGCAGGTGCTGCAGGAATAGCCAAGATCTTATTCTTTGTATTTATCGTTTTGTTTTTGATTTCTCTTATCCGTGGAGGTTCGGTTAAGTAGCTGGAAATATTTTTTTGGGAAAGACGCAATTCATGTTGCGTCTTTTTTATTGCTATTATTCAATAACGGTAATCAGCATAAGCGCCGGATAGAAAACCAGCCAAAGGAAAATGTTTTTGAAAAAACTGTATTAGTTATATTAAAAACTGGTGCGGCTATTTTTTCGTATCAAACTACTTTTTATACTTATGCGGTAATTTGATTATTGTAGAAAAAGTTACGCATAAGCAATAATTGACGATTTCTTTACAAAAAATACAAATCGTGACAGCGGATATCTAAAATTCAATAACTTGACACCATTAAACTAATCAGGCATGGCCAGAATATTTTTGTTATTATTTGCTACTTGTATTTCTTTGTTTGCTTTTGCACAGAAGAAAAAACTATTTAATGGAAAGGATCTTTCAGGCTGGACCATTAACGGAACTGAAAAATGGTATGCAAAAAATGGTGAGCTTGTTTGTGAAAACGGTCCCGATAAGCAATACGGTTATCTTTCTACCAACAAAAACTACAAGAATTTTATTTTATCTGTTACATTTCTTCAGGAGGTGAATGGGAATAGCGGCGTTTTTTTTCGCTCATCAATTGATGGCATTAAAATAAGCGGCTGGCAGGTAGAAGTAGCGCCTGTTAACAATCATACAGGAGGCATTTATGAATCATATGGCAGGGAATGGCTTATACAGCCCAAAAAGGAAGACGAAAAATGGCTTAAGACAGGTCAATGGAATACGCTTAAAATAAAAGTAGTAAATGATGAAGTGACTACATGGCTGAATGGACACCAGATGGTGTATCTGAAAGATGAAAAGATTGGGCAAGGAGAAGGTTTTATTGCATTGCAAATACATGATGGCGGTGATATAAAAATCAGGTGGAAGGATTTGGTGATTGAAGAATTGCCATAGTTGGTAGTGGGGAGTAAAGAGTGGTGGGCCAGTATTAATCAGGATTTTTATCTAAATATTATATTCTAAAGATGTTTAAAGACGCGACTATACAGGAAGTGGATGCGGTAATGCAGCAGGCATGGAAAGCATTTTATCAGTACAGGAAATGTTCGTTAAAGCAAAGGGCCGATTTTATGCGGGCTATAGCACTCGAGTTGGAAGATGCAGGTGATACACTTATTCAAACAGCAATGAGTGAAACGAACTTGCCCGAAGCAAGATTGAATGGCGAAAGGGCAAGAACTATTTATCAGCTTACAAGCTATGCAGCCGCTTGTGAAAAAGGCGAGTGGCTGGAAGCAAGAATTGATACTGCAAACCCGGATAAAACACCGCCTAAACCAGATATCCGAAAAATGCTGGTACCATTAGGCCCGGTTGTTGTATTTGGCGCCAGTAATTTTCCATTTGCATATTCTACTGCTGG
>JAEUVI010000438.1 GCA_016787105.1 Chitinophagaceae bacterium
GGTTATGATCCATAATCAGAACATTTATGATCCATGTCATAAAACCAATTCGAAAGTATGACTTCCTTTGCTTTAGAAAATCAACAATTATGTCAACAATATCTTTCACCCCTGAAAGTACAAGCACAAAAGTAGTGCACGGGGCTACAGAACCGAAATTAAGAGAAAGTAATTCACAGGTTGGTTACTGGGCTCGGTTTATCAATTTTGCCACCGCACAGGAACGCAACCGTTTCGGTTGGCTGGCTGCAGCCATTACACTGCAGGGTTGTGTACTTGCACCTCTTACATTATTTGCAATCATTTCAAACGGCAATCCATTTATTTTATGGATACCTTGTATTGCTGTTTTTACAGTAACGGAAATAGTAAATCTCGCAGCCATGCCTACACGCATTACAATACCGATTTTGTTTGCAGGAATAATTATTGATGCACTGGTAGTGCTGGCATGTTTTACCTTATACTAAACAATAGTCAATGACAGAATCTATCAGCAGGTTTGTTTACAAAGGCGTGCATAGCCAGGTATTATTATTCACCATGAAAAGCGGTGACCTTCTGAAAACACATCGCGCCCCGGTAAACGTATTAATTATAGCAGGAAAAGGAAGCATGGAAATGACGATTGAAGAGAAAACAATTGTTTTACAGCAAGGCGATCACATTTTACTTGAAGCAAATACAAAACACTCTATCCATGCAATTGAAGATCTTCAGTTTTATTTGATTAAATTGGAGCCGCATGGATAACAGGAAAGATATTAAAGATGCTGCAGATATAGAATTGCTGGTAAACGATTTTTACGACAGCGTTCGCAACGATTCCGTTTTATCACCCATTTTTTTGAAGCGCATTCCCAATGCTGCTGCATGGCCACAGCATCTTCGTATAATGTGTAATTTTTGGGAAACAGTGTTATTTGGAAATGGTAACTATCGCGGCAATCCTTTTCCCAAACATCTTGGGCTTGGAATAGAAACAATACATTTCGACAGATGGATAAATTTATTTCATAAAACAGTAGACCATCATTTCATTGGCGAAAAAGCTGAAGAAGCCAAAGACAGGGCCGAAAAGATGAGAACTCTTTTTGAAATTAAGTTAAACCAATCCGGGGAAAATTCTTTCAGGCATTTGGTGTAGTGTACCGGTAAAATGATACCATTCACCGATATTCTGCCCGGGATATCGCTTTGGTACAACTTTAGTGCTATCATTTTCGTCAATTTATCTGGTTAAAAACCCATAAACGAAAATGAACAACGAAAAAACATCTTCTCTCCTGCTTTGTATAATTATGGACATAGTTGGCTATGCCACTTACTCCATACCATTGTTTGGTGAAATCGGTGATATTATCTGGGCACCTATTTCAGCGTTAATTTTCTTTCGCATGTTTGGCGGTTGGAAAGGCGCTATCGGCGGCGCATTCAACTTTGTGGAAGAATTGTTGCCTGGTACAGATTTCATCCCATCGTTTACACTGATGTGGTTATGGCAAAACTTCAGGCAAGCTAAAAAAACAACATCAGTTGTGCAGGTAAAATAACAGAAAGCTGGCGCAATGCGCCAGCTTTTTATTTATCGGCTTTCCCGAATGCCAATGTTCCGATAGCGGTTTTATGATTTCTTTCTTCGATATCGCTATACCGCTTATTGAAAACAACAACTCCCTCGTCACCCGCCAGCAAACTTGTTTTTCCCTGCGATGTCATTGCGTCGGTTATAGCTGCTGCTGTCTTATCCCATGATGCGAAAGTTCCCGTTTTAAGGTTTAGCGTATCGGTGATTGCCTGGCAGGGAGTCAGAATGCGAACAGTATCTCCATTAGACTTATCTATGCCTATAAACTGGTAATAATAAGCAACAGCGCCGTCGCAGTTTTTGCCACCCGAAAAAGACAATACTTCAATGGTTGCCCCTTCTTTAATATCCGCTTTCTCATATTTAAAGTCTTCCAGTTTTACGTACCTGAAGTTTGGATCTTCAGCCTTACAACCTGCAATAAAAATGCAAAGCGCTATACAATAATTTTTCATTTTTTGCACATGTTATTTCTTCGACGTGTTTTCACTATAAGAAATTTTGACACTTAGATTGTAAATAGCCAGGCGACTCTTCGGCTAAAAATTGTTTACTTATCGGTTTTGTCTAAGCGATACTCAATTATTGCAAAAAAAGGATTGCTTACAATTCATGTTCGTTATATTTTACTTTATTATAAGAACAGATACAACACAAAGGAACGAAGTACTTTTTAGCTGAAGATAAGAGAGAACAGAATCCTACTATATTGTTTTACTCAAATCACAACTCTACATTTCTTATTATTAAATATTATAAAGTAAGTACACAAAAAAACACGCTACCATTCATATTTGAATTTTGCTGAATTCGTCATGGCAATCTACTATTAATATTTATAGAAAATTCAATTTTTGATATGTAGTATTAAAAATTGCAAGTATAAAACCACTAAGTAAATTTTTTCGCACTTACATTTGTCCTAATAGTAATCACCTTATGAAAATACTTGTTTACCCCTATGTCTACTATCCGGGCAAAAAACATCAAATATTCAAAAAGCTACTTTCTCTTATTTTAATTATTGGAGGTTTTACAGCTGCAAATGCGCAGGTAGGTGCTGGTTTTTTTAATGACGCTTCTTTTGGAAGTTTTACAAGCGCTCTTACCGGAACTGTAAACGGAGTTTCATTTAATATCGCCAGATCTGGCACATACGCTACTAACAAACTCAATGCCTACTATCCGGGTAATCTTCCAGCTTATAGCGGCTATCCGACCACGGCCCCTGGAGATCACGAGTTAATGGCTGCGGCGGCCAATAATTACATGCAATATAATTTTAGTGCTAATTTGCCCATATATACAGTAGTGTATGTGCAGGATGTCGATGTTAATGAAGATGTTCGTGTGGAATTCTTAACTGCCAGCAATACTCTGATTAATACTTCGCAGCTTATTTATCGAAGCATTGCCACGGCACAGTTACCCAATGTGTTCATTAATCCGACAAATATTGAAGTGCAGGCTCCTAACGCAGCAGATGGTCCAGAGTCTTTAGTTGCTTTTATCATTCAAACTAATTCAGTAAGAAAGATAAGAGTAACTCAGTTATCGACACAGACTGTCGGTACATATGAAGTATATTTTGGCTTAGTACAACAAGATCATGGTGATGCACCAAATACTTATGGCGACGCCATACATGAACCTAATAGCAATTTAACATTAGGTAATATAACTCCGGATGCTGAAATTACTGCTGCTTATTCGGCTAATGCTAACGGTGATAACTCGAGCAATGGAACTAATATTGTTAATGATGAAGACGGTGTCGGTTATCCCCTTGCAGTTTCAATGCTATCCACCACCTATTCTGCTAGTGTTACATTGCGCAACCAAACCGGTGCCAACGCTATTCTTTATGGTTATATCGATTTTAATAAGAATGGCAACTTTACTGATGCCGGCGAAAAATCCGCTCCGGTCACGGTTCCCAACGGTACCACTTCTGCAACTGTAACCTGGTCCGGGTATGTTATACCTGCAGTAGGTAATACATTTGCCAGGTTTAGGATTGCTTCGGTTGCTGCTGAGGTTTCCAGCCCAACAGGTTTTTCTTCGTCTGGTGAGGTAGAAGACTATCGTGTTCTTCTTAATACTACCATTTTACCGGTTACATGGAAAACCATTAATGCTAAAAAGGTGGACGATAAAATTGCTGTTAATTGGACTACAGCTAATGAAATTGATAATAAATATTTTGATATAGAAAAAAGTAGCGACGGCTATACATTTTCACCTATTGGGAAAGAAAACCAGTCAACTGACAATACCAGCCTGAAACATTCGTACACATTTTTTGATAAACATCCTTTTATTGGTGATAATTATTATCGCATTAAACAGGTTGACCAGGATGGAAAATATTCTTATTCGCAAATCGTAAAAGTAAAATTTATACAATCAGTTGGTATTGCACCAAGAATATTTCCTAATCCTGTTTTAAAAAGTGGATCCACTACATTAGATGTAGGCACACAAAGTACCAGCTTACAACTATTGATTTTTGCACAAGATGGCCGCATGCTATACAAGTCCAATCTGAAAAATGCAGAAAGATATGTGAACGTGCCTGTTAAAAATTTATCTGCAGGTATCTGTTATGTCAGAGCAATAGCAGATGGAGAAAGCCTTCCTGCTATTAAATTATTAATACAATAACATTTATAAGACTTCCATTTTTATATAGCTATATACATACCATGTAACAAAGGAATTAAAAATCATAAGTAGTAAACAAAAGGACCGTTTCAATACAATTCTGAAGCGGTCTTTTGATTTGTGTGAAAGAAAAATTTCTATAAGAGGATTGAGTAGACTATTGACTATTCATCATAAGCAACAAAAAATGGCCATCTTTTCAGATAGCCATTTTAAATTAAATTCTAACCGGTTAAACCAATTCTTCCTTAGCGGTTTTACTGTATTCATCAATCAGTTTGCGCTGCACATCAAAAGGCACTGCCACATACTCATGAAAGTGCATTTTGAATTTTGCACGACCTCCTGTTAATGAACGCAGGGATGATGAGAAACCATCCATTTCCGCCAAAGGAACTTTGGCCAGCACTTTTTGAAAGTGACCTTCCGAATCAATGCCATCTACAATAGCACGGCGGCTCTGCAGGTCACCCATCACAGCGCCAGTGAGATCGTCAGGGCATAGCACTTCTACTGCATATACAGGTTCCAGTATCTGCGGATCGGCTTGCTGAAATGCCTGCCTGAATGCTTGTAGCCCGGCAATCTTGAATGAAATGTCATTGCTGTCTACCGGGTGCATTTTACCATCATATACACAGACACGTACGTCACGGACGTAAGAACCTGTCAGCGGGCCGTTGTGCATTTTTTCCATTACTCCTTTGAGAATGGAAGGCAAAAACCTGGTGTCAATAGCGCCGCCAACAATACAATTGTAGAAAACTAATTTTCCACCCCAATCGAGATCAAATGTTTCCCTGCCCCTAACCGTCATTCCGTTGGGATCCGGCATTCCTTCATACCATGGGTCTATCCGCATAAACACTTCGCCAAACTGGCCGGCACCACCACTCTGTTTTTTGTGCCTGTAGTTAGCGTCAGCCATTTTGCGTATTGTTTCACGGTAAGGAATCCTGGGACGAATGAATTTTACATCCAGCTTGTACAGATGTTCAATCTTCCACTTAGCAACGGCCAAATGCATGTCGCCCTGGCAATGGATTAATGTTTGCTTCAACTCCGGAGAATATTCTACAATGATTGTAGCATCTTCTTCTTTGAGCTGGTGCAGGGCCTGTGAAAGTT
>JAEUVI010000547.1 GCA_016787105.1 Chitinophagaceae bacterium
TCCAAATTTTTTGATAATCTCGGGCCGCTGCCACATCACGTGCATCACAGAGATGAACATGCGAAACTGACGGGACAGTTGGGAAAACCCGAGGCATATTATTTCCCACCGCAACTCAATAATCACGGCGGTGATTTTCCATATACTTTTTTTGGATTTAATCCTGGAACAACAAAAGAAGAAGTATTGGAATGTCTGAAAAATTTCAGTAAAGGAGATAATAAGATTACTAACATTTCACATGCACATCGCCTCGAGCCTGGTACAGGTTGGGATGTTCCTCCGGGCATATTGCATGCACCCGGTAGTTTATGTACATACGAGCCGCAAAAAGCTTCGGATGTATTTGCGATGTATCAATCTTTGGTGAATAATGTTATTATTCCGGAAGAATTGCTTTGGAAGAATACACCGCCAGATAAAATCGGTAATTACGAACATTTACTTGAAGTGATAGACTGGGAGCCAAATGTGGATACCCATTTTGCACAAAACCATTTTATGCGGCCAAAACCCGTTAAATCAGAAAAGGAAATGGAGCAGGAAGGCTATTCGGACAAATGGATATGCTATAAAAACGAAGCATATAGCGCAAAGGAATTAACAATACTTCCGGGAGCAACAGTAACTATCCGGGATGCAGCAGCATATGGCATGATTATGATGCAGGGACATGGTAAAATGGGTGTATGGGATATTGAAACGCCATCATCAATACATTTTGGTCAGCTTACACACGACGAGTATTTCGTGACTGAGCAAGCTGCTATCGAAGGTGTCAGGATTCAGAATTTTTCAAAGACTGATCCAATTGTAATGCTTAAACATTTCGGGCCTGGTAACCCTGATTTGGTGTTGTAGAGAGAAGGCATCGAGGCAACCAGGCACAAAGCTGTTAGATTTTAGTTGAGACCTCGGAACTTTGTGGTAAGCGACCCAGAGCAGTATTAAACTATTTTTAATTTTGATTTTTTACTTTTTAATTTTTCCTTATGTCAGCAAATAATTTTCCTAAACTACATAATGCAACATGGCCAGGTATAGTAGGTAAAGGTCCAGACTCTGAGCCACCGATTCCTTTCGATAAAATGCTGCAGATGACTGCTGCTGCAGAAGTGAATGGAGTGAAATTTGACGGAGTTGATCTTGGTTTATTGGATCCGCATATTGATATCAACATTGATGACGACGGTATTAAAAAACTGGCGGATAAAGTCGCTTCATACAATTTAAATATAGGGTCGCTCGTGGCACCGATATGGGGAGGCCCGGCGATGGGTAGCAGCGATGACAGAAAATTTTTTGTTGAACACGTAAAGAAAGCGTGCAATATTGGTAAGCGTTTACGTGAGATAGGTATTCGTCCATATGGTATTGTCCGTATTGACTCAGCAAGCAGTCCGCACGATTGGGCAAAAGATCCTGTAGGTAATACAAAGCTGATTGCACAAACATTTCGCGAAGCCTGCGATGTGGCTGCGGATTACGGAGAAAGATTGGCTGCAGAAGGAGAAATATGCTGGGGCGGTATGCATAGCTGGAAGGCGATGGTAGATACGCTTGAAGCAGTTGACAGGCCCAATATCGGTTTCCAGGCAGATATGTCGCATACACTTTTATACCTGATGGGATATAACAGTCCGCAGGATCGTATACTTCCTGAAAACTATGATTGGAAAGATCGCCAGGTACTAAAAGATGCATTGAAAAAACTTACCGCGGTCTTACGGCCATGGACAATTGATTTTCATGTGGCCCAGAATGATGGAACTGTTTTTGGCTCCGGCTCACATGATAAAACAGGGAGACATTGCCAGGCAACTGATCCGAATGGAAAATTGAATGTACCGGAAGATGCGGGATTCTGGTTGCGCGATGAAAAGGGGCAACTGACAAAAGCTTTTAATCATATCTGCTGGGATGGCTGCATGTTTCCGAATGAAGTGATGAATAAACAGCAAACATGGAATGATATTCTGGCAACGATGATAAAGGTGCGGGAGTTGCATGGGTGGTAGCGCCTCCCCAAACCCCTCCGAAGGAGAGGAACAGCGCACAGCCCTTGCTTTTCAGAGATTCAAAAATGAAGAATAGAGAACCAAAGTTGATGTGGAAGATATAACACCTGGGCTTGAATTGAAGAACCGCTCCTTCTCCTTTGGAGAAGGAGGTGGAGGATGAGGCCAGAGGGCGATAAGAATTCAACTATGTATTATTTGAACATACTGAAATGGGGATAGAAATACAGGAAGCACAAATGTGCGACGCAACAAATGCTAAATAGTAGTAACACAGACGGGTTCATAAAAATATTCTGAACAAAAACATTCTTGCAAATGAAAAATAAAAAAGAATTGCGCATAGGCCTTATTGGTACAGGATTTATGGGCCGTACACATACAAACGGATACAAAAGAGTGAGTGATTTTTTCCCGGCACTGGAATACCGCCCGGTATTAAAGGCGGTTTGCTCAAGAAATAAAGAGAAAGTGCAGGCATTTGCTGACCAATGGGGATATGAATCCATTGAAACAGACTGGAAGAAAGTAATCGGCAGAAATGATATTGATGCGGTTGACATTTGTACGCCGAATGATACGCATGCTGAAATAGCTATAGCTGCAGCACAGGCGGGCAAAATGGTATTGTGCGAAAAGCCATTGGCAAGGTCATTGGTAGAAGCAAAAAAAATGGTGGATGCGATCAATAAAGCTAAAGTTGCCAATACAGTTTGGTATAATTATCGTCGCTTGCCGGCAGTTACACTCGCAAAACAAATTGTGGCATCAGGTAAGCTTGGAAAAATATTTCATTACCGTGCAAATTTCTTGCAGGACTGGACTATCAATGCTGATTTGCCGCAAGGTGGTGCAGGATTGTGGAGAATGGATGCAGATGTTGCCGGCTCTGGTGTAACGGGCGATTTGCTGGCGCATTGCATTGATACAGCTATGTGGCTGAATGGTGCGATTACAGATGTATCTGCGGTAACAGAAACATTTGTAAAAGAAAGAATGCACCAGCTTACAGGAAAGGTAGAGAAAGTGGGTATTGATGATGCCTGTATTTTTCATTGTCATTTTGAAAATGGATCATTGGGATTGTTTGAATCTACCCGGTATGCAAGAGGACATAAAGCGCTTTATACTTTTGAGATAAATGGCGAGCATGCATCTATCCGTTGGGATCTGCATGATTTGAACCGGTTAGAATATTTCGATCATAAGGACGAATCGATTGTTCGTGGCTGGCGATCGGTGCATGTTACCGATGGTGATCAGCCATATATGGATAAATGGTGGGTGCCCGGCCTGGGAATTGGCTATGAGCATAGCTTTATACACCAGGTAGCTGATTTTTTAAAATGCCTTGAGACAGGTGAACCTTGTGCGCCAACTTTTAAAGATGCTTATGAAACGCAGAAAGTTTGTGAAGCGGTAATTGAATCTGCCAATGCAAGAAGCTGGAAAGATACAGGGGTGGAGTGGTAAGGATAAAAAGTGAATAGCAACAAACAATAATCAATTTTCAATACTCATGAGTAATTATATCAAATCAATCGCTTCAGCATTAACGATTGCATTGCTGCAGTCATGTGGAGGTGGTGAATCAAAAGGATCAACCGATAACATAACTCCTGTTACAGATAGTGCAGTAAATAAGGAAGAAGGATTTGTACAGATGTTTGATGGAAAAACAATGAATGGCTGGGATGCTGATACCGCTTATTGGAGAGTAGAGAATGGTGCATTGGTTGGAGAAGTGACACCGGCAAAGCCGTTGAAGAATAATACATTTATTATCTGGCGTGGAGGAACTCCGGGTGATTTTGAATTCAGGGCAGAATATAAAATCAATGCTGAAGGGAATAGTGGTGTACAATACCGTAGCGAAGAATTGAAAGATATTCCACATGCATTGAAAGGCTACCAGGCAGATATTGACGGCGCCAATACTTACACCGGGCAAAACTATGAAGAACGCGGCAGGGGGTTTCTTGCAATGCGCGGACAAATAGTTGAGTTGAAAACAGGAGAGAAGCCAATCATACTGGATTCGCTGGGTACATCAGAGTCGCTGAAAGGGTTGATAAAAGTGAATGACTGGAATGAAATTCGCATTGTAGCAAAAGGAAACAA
>JAEUVI010000033.1 GCA_016787105.1 Chitinophagaceae bacterium
TTCCGGTGGGCTTACCGGTAAGGGTGATGGTAAATGCGCAGATTTTGCTGAATCAGCAAAACATGTGAAACTCATCTGGAAAGATGAGCGTTAAATACAAAAGCGCTGGTCTTACGGGGCCAGCGCTTTGCAATTCAGTGAGGATATTTCCTTACTGAACTACTACCTTTTGAAGAAACACTTCTTTACTTTCCTGGTCACGGAGCTTTACAAGATATATTCCCCTAGCCGCGTTTGGATTAATATTAATTTTTTCTGTTTGCTGCTCGCCGCCGATGCCAATTTTTTTCTGCATTACCTGCCTGCCGAGTATATCGGTAAGCTCTAATGAATAATTGCCCGGAGTAAGATCCTTGAATTGTACAGTTATTACATTGTCACGTACCGGGTTCGGATATACCTGCACCTTATTTGATCCGATAATTTCTACCGGCTTTAAAATATCGTTACTCAGCGTTTTCTTTCCGGTTTTTAATACATTGCTGTTTGCTAAATCAGAACTTCTGTATACGCCTTTCGGGGTTGGAACCGGATTTGCTTTTAAATCTCTGATATCGACCGTATACCAGCCCTGTACACTTACTGCACTGCTTAGCACAAGCCGGTTTTCATCATCAACGGCTACACCGTTAGTTGTAAAGTCAGCAGGCAAGCCATTTATTCTTCCCAGGCTTTTAGCGATGCGGCTATCTGCTTCTATTTTAAAAAGATAGTTCTGTGCAGAAACAATATAAAGGCTACCATCATCAGCGGCTATCATATCGCCGCCATATCCACCACACCGGTTGTGAATAGAGACATTTGTATTAGAGGGATCATCCATCAAACCGCCGAGAGATTCAACTTTTATTTTTTTACCTGTAGTATTAAAATGAATAAAATTATTTCCATCGTTGGTAATTGCGTAGCCTTCACCCTCCGGAGTAATAACCATTCTGGTAATTGCCTTTCCTTCATCGCCATGCATAGAACCAAGGCTTGAAAAATTTTGCCCTGTCACATAATAAAGCTTCATTGTATTTAAATCAATATACCTCAGCTGATCAATAAACATAGGAGTGTAGTACAACCTGTTGCGCCGGCTGTCAAATGCAATGGCAGCTACACCGGTATTAAAAGGCGTAAGCATATAATTGCCAAACTTGGGATCGGCAATTTTTGTATCAATGGCTGCTTTTGAGTTTGCATCAAATGCTATGCTTTGTGCATTTGTACCGTTAAGCAATACATCGGTGTACTCGCCTGTGGAAAGGTTTAGTCTCCGAAGTGCATTCCATCCGCTGCCGCTTTGCTCGAGATCGGTTACCGCATACACAAATTTGTCTCTTTGTGAAAAAGAAAGCAATGAACATAGAAGGGCTGTAGTCAGTAAAAAACTGAAAAGTAGATTTTTTTTCATACCGTAAATTTAGCTGTAGTTGCGAGAGCCCTTAGTGAATGAAAAGATACAAAAAATGCTTTGATTGAGAAAGCATTTTAGGATATAAAAAAAGACCCCCAACTAGAAAGCCGGGGGGTAAGGTATAAACCTTGAGCAAAAAATCAGTGCAAGGTTGCCCTTTATTTATTTTATGATTGAGATCTTCGTATTCATCGATTCGTCATTATAAATCAGCTGTACGGTGTATGTTCCGGTCTGAAGTCTGTTCATGTTATTGATTGAAATACTGTTAGTTCCTTCCGCTATCCGGTTTTGTTGCTGCAGTACTACTTTTCCCATCATATCTATTACACGCACATCTGCTTTTCCGGGTGTAATGGCCGTCATTCGTATCGTTGCTCCGGCTCCGCTCACTACAGGATTCGGGCTTATACTAATCCCATTCATTGTTTTTGTATCGCGGCGAATGACTATTACGTTGCTGTATTTGAATTTGCCATCTATATCTACCATTTTTAGCCTGTAGTATAATACGCTACCGCTTATTCCAGTTACAGCATCTGTATACTGATAACTTTTTTTAGCTGTACCTCCTGGCTGTGCCACTACCTTTCCAACTGTTGTAAAATCACTTCCGTTGCTGCCGCGTTCAATTTCATAATGGCTGAAACTTTCTTCTGCCTCTGTCTCCCATTTCAGGCCTGTTTCATTATCATGATAGCTGCCCGTAAAACTTAATAATTTAACAGGGAGTGTAACGGCCTGCGGAAAGTTGAAACAACCAAGTCTTGAGCCATATTGGCGAACTGGCATACCTACATTTCCTCCAGCATTGTAATCATATCCCATACGGAATGTAATACCAGGTAATGCGCCGTTGTAAGAAAAAGAAGAAGCTACCTGTGCACAACGAGATACGCCATCTCTTTCACACACTGTACCTGCAAAACCAGCCCAGCTTGTAGTTACGGGATCTGTATAATTATAAGCTACAAGTTCTGTACTAGCATTGGCAACAATCAACGGGTTTGAAGCTGTTACTCTTTTTGCCAGCCCGGTTTCCCTGAACCAGCTTCCGGCAATACCGCTATTCACGTTTCCTGCATCGTTACCATCTATATCATAGTGTACATAGTTAATATTGCTCAGGCTAACAGATGTAGCGAAGTCTGCATTTGTATTGTTATTTGTTCCTACTATGTTTTTAAAAAAATTCATCGTAAACTGTACATAACCTCTCCTGTTTGTTCCGTTCAGATTTTGATCAGGACTTATGCGCGGTGCAAAAAAGCTCGCAATAGAGACGTTTGCCTGATCTACTGCAGCATCATCGTCCATGTTGCTTAATATGGCATTAGATATAGCGTCAACCACTACTTCACAATTGATAGTAATACCTCCAACTGTTGCAATATTGCGGAATCGCCAGATAGCGCCAACCCCTAAATTATTTCCGTTATTACCCCTGTTGTACGTTCCGTTCCTATGATTGGTAACAACAGTACTGCTTGATGGAGGACATACGTCAATATTTGAGTTGGTAATACAACTGTTGGCATTACAGGCAGCAGGAGTTGCGGGGACTGTAGGCTGTGCCATGGTGACGGTACAAGCTATGCTTAACAAGGCCAGTACAAAATAGATTTGTTTCATTGCTCAAAGTTTTATGTTAGGAATAAAAGCCTTTTGTTGGGGTTTCTGAGGAATGTGGAAACGAAATGGTAAAATTATCTCAGGCTTTTAAAAAAAGATGTTGGACAGATACTTGTTTCAAAAGGGAAACGAGGCAAAATCAGAGGAAGTGGAAATTGTGTGAGAACAATGTAAAACTAAAACATGTATCCGGTTTTTGCAATAGTAAAATTGCTTTTTAAAAAATTTTTTTAGAAAGAATTATGACAATATAAATATAAAAACCCCTTGTCTTACGACAAGGGGTAAAAGTTAAAATCAATACTTTTATTTCTTCAGAATTTTCTGAACGAGTTTACCATCTTCTGAAATTACTTCCATAAGATGGATACCTTTTGGCAGTACATCCAGGTCTTTTAACACCACGATATTATCGCCGGGTTGCAGGTTTACCGAACGGGTTACCATTACCTGGCCTGCTGTATTGGTAATACGGATTAGAGCATTTGTTTCTCTTGCACTACTGATGTTTAACTTGATATTCGATGTGAATGGGTTTGGATATACAGTGTATTCCTTTACTATGCCATTGCCATCCAGATGGAGTGCAACTATTTTACTAAACTCGCTTTTACCATCGAAATCAACTGTGCGCAAACGATAATATACAACTTTCGCACTTACAGATGAAAGTGCATCTGTATACTGATATGAGTTTTGATCAGTAGTTGTGCCTGCCCCATCTACAGAACCCATCTTTGTAAAGTTCACACCATCAGTGCTGCGTTCGATATCGAACCGGTCATTTTTTGTTTCGGAAACAGTCAGCCAATCCAGTTGTGCGTTGCCTCCGGCTTTTTTTACTGTGAATGAACCCAGTTTTACAGGAAGCGATGAACCCTGTGGACCGATAAAGGCTGTTCCATCATCTGTATATTCAATTCCGGAAGATTCGCCGTATGCATAAAGACGTGCCGTGTTGTTAAATGTTGTGAGTGCATTTGCAGTGGACGGTGCCTGTACTTTAAACCTTACAGAGTATGATTCATTCTTCAACAATGTACCACCTGCAGATCCGGTAGCACCAGTGCCAATAAAGAATTTCACATAGTGCTTTGAACCGTTCACAGCTTTAAATGCCTGGTCTCCATCCTGCGCATCAGTTTTGATACCGGCTGCTATTCCCGGTGAAGAAATAAATTCCAATGAATTCGGAACATATGTCAACCCAGCCGGAAGAGTATCTACTATAAAACTGCCTGTCGCAGCACCATCACCTATATTTGCGCCAGACAAGGTATAAGTAAGTATTTCATTTGCCTGTATAATATTAAATGGGAATGTAGCATCTGATACAGATTTATCAAGATAAATAGTAGGATCTTTTGACAACATACTGAATGCAAATACACTTGGAAAATACTGATCCGCTTCAGTACCAAACTCAACAGTAACCTGCGAAGAATTTGGTAAAATATTATAATTACCTACCTGCAATTCATCTATATCAATACCCATCTGATTTTTATAATCTGGGTTTTTAGTAGTTACATGCACACCATTTTTGGAAATAGTACCATTCCACATATTTGTAGATGGGTTAGCTGGCAGGTTTGCTACTACATTTCCGTTTACTTTAATAAAATCTCCTAACGGGTTGCCAGATGTCGCCGCAAGGTTTGCATCTCCTTCCCATGCAAAGGCTGTCATGTAAGCATCAGAAGCTACCAGTGTATTGCCAGGTGCATTCAACCCTGTAAGATTTATCGTTTGTGTTGCACCATCTTCTACTAAAAGGAAGCCATCGTACAAACGAACACTTCTGAAAGGCTCGTTATTGTTTTCGTAAACAACAACCAACGACCAACCGCCATAATAGCCACCGCCACCAACAGAACCGGCAGTAACAGCAATATCAGCAACTGTATATGTGCCTGCACCTTGTGCATTGATAAAGTTGGTTACATCGAAATAACCCTGGTATGCATAGTGAGTGCTTGTGAGGGCTGTCTGATCTATTTGTGATGCGGGCGCTGTAATTGTCTGGTAAGGGCCAGATGCTCCTTTACGGATTTTTACAGTATTCCTGCTTGCATATCTTGAATCACCTGAACTGATACGGCCGCCCCAATAAAGACGAGCATATTTAATTGAGTTGCTGCCAGCAGGTAAAATAAGATCTGCAGATGAAGAATTGAAAGTATTCGTTGCTGATACAGTTCCTGCAAATGACATATCAAAATACATATCAGCATTACCAGAACAACCGTTTCCCTGGTGTACTTCTGCTGAAATGATATTTGTACCATTTACCAGCAAAGACGGAGAAATAGTAAAAGAAGCCGTTTTGTAAGTAGAAGTATTACAGCTTGAAGCATTGGTAGTATATGTAAATGCACCAGACGCCATATCTGCCCTGCCTACTTCTGTGCCGTTTACATAAACAACAACAGCATCATCATACCTAACATTGATGGTAAGTCCTGTGTACAAAGCAGGATCGCCTGCAACATTTACAGATTTTCTGAAATAATAAGCATTTCTTGTTCTTGCATTGCTGCTGTTAGAGCTTCCCAATGTTGTACCGCCTGTGCCTGTATTAAACCGCAATGGGGTAGGATCGGTATCCCACTGAGTACCCGTTTGCGAATACCCGGTAGTGGTATAGCTGCCGGGACCATTACTTGCATTGTAATTAAAATAATTACTGTTGCCTGAATTATCTCTTGTATAATAGCTCCAGTCAGAACCAAAATCAAAAAGATTCGTTTGTGGTATTGCAATAGTACCATCTACATCAACAAATTGCATATTGGCATCATCATTACCGGAATTACTGGTTTGGCCATTTCCCTGCAGGCTGAATTCATTCATTGCCGCTGCATCACGTGCAAGGATGGTATTGCCAAACATGGTATGACCGCCCTTAATTGTGTTTGAATAAATAATGCCGTATCCGCGTATAACCTGGGAGTGTGAAATCAGCGTGGCACCGGTAAGTGCCATGAGAGTAAAAAAAAGATAAGGAATTGACTTCCTCAAAAGAGTAAAATTCTTCTTCATTTGCTCAAAGTTTATGTTAGAAATAAAAAGCCTTGTTCAGGGGTTTCTGAGGAAAAGGAAATCAATGGTGGTTAACCAGCAGGAATTAAATATTAAATACAAATAAGGCTTTCGAATGAAGATGTTGGACGGATTAACTTGTTTTCCGGGTTTGCGGATTCAGAGGAATGGAAAATTGAGAAGTTGTGTGTAAAAATATAATGGGTTTCTTAATTATGCAATATCCCTAAGTATATTTCTTACGTATTTTGACTTGAGCACGAAGAAGAGAACAGAAAATCAACGATCTAAAAGAGAATTATTTTTCTACATTTTTGTTCCAGGGAGTATATGTTTTGCCTTGATCTTCCTGAAGGATCGGAGTTTTACGTAATGGTTCGCATTCCTTCCAGCCAGCAAACATATCTGCAGGTAGCTTCCGGTATAAATCTGTGCCTTTTGTTTTCCAACTCATCATCTCATCGCTAACCTGCTTGATAATTTTCGCAGGATTGCCTGCTACCAGGGATCGTGCTGGTATTTTTTCATCCTGCCTTATAAAAGAAAGAGCGCCGACAATACACTCATCACTCAATTCCACATTATCCATAACTACTGCATTCATTCCTATTAAACAGTTTTTTCCGATAATCGCTCCGTGAATAATTGCACCATGACCAACATGCGATCCTTCTTTAAGTAAAACTGTTACTCCCGGAAACATATGAATGGTACAATTTTCCTGCACATTGCATCCATCCTCAATAATTATTTTGCCCCAATCTCCGCGTATGGCAGCTCCCGGGCCTATATAGCAGTCTTTACCAATAACTACATTGCCCGTTACTGCTGCAAGTGGATGCACAAAAGACGATTCATCAACAACCGGTTGAAAACCTTTAAATTCATAAAACATGCTTTGTGATTTATACACTCAAAAGTCGGTATCTTTTCAATAATTGTTTTGACTGATGAAAATTATCATTGCACCGGATAAATTTAAAGGAAGCCTTACCAGCTTTGCTGTATGTGAAGCAATAGCGAAAGGAATCCGGCGTGTTAAAACGTCTGTCGAAATCATTTCCTTTCCGATGGCTGATGGCGGTGATGGCTTTGCGGCTATTCTTCAACACTATTATAAGACAATAACCATTCACTGTAACAGTGTAGATCCACTGAACAGGCCCATCGCAGCCTCCTGGCAATGGAATGAAAACAATAAAACAGCGATTATAGAAATGGCTGTTGCCAGCGGATTAGTATTATTGAAAGAAGATGAAAGAAATGCGTTAAAGACTTCTTCATTTGGTACAGGAGTATTAATTAAAGCCGCTTTGGATAAAGGCGCTGAAAAGATTATTCTTGGCCTCGGTGGCAGCGCTACCAATGATGCAGGTATTGGCATTCTCGCAGCGTTGGGCTTTCAGTTTCTTGATGACAATAACAGGTTGCTCTCCCCGGTTGGAGAAAACCTTTTATTGATACGAAAAATTATTCCACCAGCTTCCTTATCATCCGTATCAATTGAAATAGCCTGTGATGTACAAAACATTCTCTATGGACCACAGGGTGCAGCATTTGTATACGCTCCGCAAAAAGGAGCTGATGAAAAGGCCGTAAAACTGCTGGATGAAGGGCTAAAAAATTTCGCTTCGATTATAAAAGAGCAAACAGGGAAAGATATCGCTACAATTCCTGGCACTGGTGCGGCCGGAGGCATTGCTGCTGGATTAATGGCTTTCTTCAATGTATCATTAAAAAAAGGAACTGACATGCTGATCCACGCTAGCAGGATAGAAGCTGCAATTCACAATACCGATCTTATAATAACAGGAGAGGGAAAAATGGATATGCAAACATTGGATGGAAAAGTTGTAGATAAAATATCAGCGCTTGCGGGAGAAAATAAAATTCCGGTTATTGCATTTTGTGGTATTGCAGAAGAAAAAGGGTTATTGATGAAAAAAATGAACCTTATTCATATTGAAAGTCTCGTATCAAAAGATATCAGCAAAGAAGACGCAATACTGAATGCAGAAACGATACTCGTAAAAAAAGCAGAAGAGGTTTGCCGCAGAAATATTGCTTCCCTATTTTCTCAATGATAAATTAAACAT
>JAEUVI010000088.1 GCA_016787105.1 Chitinophagaceae bacterium
GGCAATTCCACCGGAAGAAAATTATACTGACGAAGCGGCTACAACGCTGGAGTTAACAAAAGTAAGCGGACTAATGAAAGTAATGCCTGAACTGACCAAAGCCGAATTGAAACAGGTAAATGTTGCGCTTCAGGCAACAAAAGAAGTGATGGAAAAAGCGCAATGGAAAGAGATTGAAAAAAGTATAGCGGACGCACTTACTTCAGCAGAAAAGGAAAATGTAAAAGAGAAATACCTGCAGGAACTTGAAAGAGTAAACTGGAAAGGCCTGGAAGAAAAATTGAAACTATCCTATGATAATTTGAACTGGGAAAAAATCAATTATAAATTGAATTCCGCAATTGTAGGCATTAAGCTCGATAGCATTGAAAATTTAAATATTGCCGCAAAAGAAAAACTGGATGAAATAGAAAAAGAAGTGGCAATACCTTCAAGCCCAAACTCTCTTGCAATCGCTTTACCTAACGTTGCAGCGAAAAAGATAAAAGAAACCAAAGAGGTTATACGCCTCAATCTTCAAAAGATAAAAGCCGTTCGCGACAGAAAGATTATTCACCTATAACACAGTTTTAACTTTCATTTCAGTTTATTGGGCAACTCATTAAATACCCGGCAGACTTAAATTAATACCTTTGCCCAGGTATACTTTTTGTACCGTGAACCATAAATCAATTACGTAAATATGAAAAAACTAATTGTAGTCCCGATCTTTTTCCTGGCTTGTACGATTGTATCAGCACAAAAATTTGAGTTGGGCCCCAAAGCAGGCATCAATATCAGCAATTTCTCAAAAAGTAATGCGGGAAGTAGTACCCTTGTTGGTTTGCATCTAGGGGGCTTTATGGCTTTTAAATTAGGAGATAATTTTGCCATTCAACCAGAAGTGCTTTTTTCAACACAGGGAGCGAAATATGATAGTATAAATTTTAAGGAGTTAAAAGCAAATTATTTAAATATTCCAGTGCTGGCACAATTGAGAATGCCTGGCGGTTTATATCTTGAAACAGGGCCACAGGTTGGTATTTTGGTGAGTAAGAAAGTTCCGAACCAAACAATTGAGGATACATATGAAAATCTTGATTGGTCGTGGGCATTCGGACTTGGTTTGCGCAGTAAAATGGGATTGGGATTTAGCGCCAGATATAATCTGGGGTTAACTAAAATACGGAAGGATATCGGAGTTAATTCGTTTGAAAAAGACGCTAAAAACAGTGTATTCCAGGTTGGATTGTTTTTTAACCTGGTTCATTAAACATACTTTCACAATAAATACGGAAGAGGCTGCTTTTGCAGTCTCTTTTTATTTTAAGGTGATTTGTTTTATAAGATCAATTGCTCGTGAAGCTTTGTCAAAGTACCTTCTGCGTTATTGCACAAGCCGGGATGTACTTCAGATGTTTGAACAATAGTACTTCTCTTTGCAGTAAGCCAGCGAAAGCGTGAAGGCACATCCAGTATAGCAATAGGTCCGGCTGCAGGATTGCCATTGCATATCTGTTCAAATGCTTCAAGATGTGTACGAACTTCAGCTATATCAGTTTGAGGAAATAAAGCAAGTATTCTCTTTTCATCCAACGTATATTTCATTTGCAAAAAAGGAGGCCTTTTGCAAAACAGGATTACACCTACATTCAGGAACTCCTCCCGTTCTACTCTCGGTACAAGCCGTATAATAGCGTATTCAAATAAATTTTTTTCCTGCATCCTGTATTTCGTTTACAAATATAACAGCGTGTTTTAAACGGTTTGTAAGAAAATTGAAATAGGTATTGCGTATATCTTCTTTATTTTCTAAACTATTTTCAGAGTTGTTCAGCCACGCATCCGGAACAGCGGCTATAATTGATTTAATCAGCTCTGGCGTTATCAGTTTTAATAGCTCATCATTTGCCTGTTGTATTTGTGTGGCTTGCGGCAGCAGCACATGATCTTTTATTTGCACAAATGCTTTTTCTGACTGCTCTTTCCAGTTATGCCAGGTATGATGAAAGTACAATGCTGCACCATGGTCAATCAACCAAAGTTCATTTCTCCAGCTTAGCATATTTGTATTTTTTGCTGTACGATCTACATTCATCAGGAACGCATCCAGCCATACAATTTTAGATGCAAGCAATGGCGATAATTTAGTAACTGCAGGATCATAAGTGATAGCGCCTGACAGGTAATGTACACCAAGGTTTAGTCCCACGCTGCCTCTTAGCAAATCCTGTATTTCCTCATCGGGTTCAGTACGGCCAAACGCTTCATCCAGCTCAGCAAATACCATTTCGGGTACTTTTAGCCCGATTGCTCTTGCTATTTCTCCGCCGATAAAATCTGCAATCAATGCTTTGCTCCCCTGTCCTGCCCCGCGGAATTTTACCACATATAAAAAACCGTCATCGGCTTCTGCAATAGCAGGTAATGAGCCACCTTCTCTAAGTGGTGTCACATAGCGTATTACCTGCACAGTCCTTATTTCTGGTTTTATAGCACTCATTCAGGCAAAAATAAGTGATGCGTTTCATTATCTGCAAGACGATCATTTAGCGCCTCAAGTGTATTAATATATACATCTTTCAAAAGTTCCTTGAGTCATCCATGAAATTTAATTGGCAGTTACCTCATTTTTGCATTAAAGAGGTAATTGTGTATAAGTTTTAACATGCGATAACCTGGATTACAGTTCTGCTTACAGTTTTGTAAGCAATCAATTTGATGCAGGCCTCAAAATTATTTTGTTTGCAGGATGCGTCACAACTTTGATAGCAGTAGTCTGTTCTGAAAAATTTGAATTATTGGTATGGCTATGTTTTATCGCTTGTTTCAAGCCGGGCCAAGCAGTATATTTTCTGCTCTCTTAATTCGTAAAATATAGCATGTATAAATACGATAAGCAGGATAGAAAAAATCACAAACAACCTGCTTGCCTATGGTCAGAAGACCATTGCTAATTCAATTTTAATAAACATTTTCAATTATCAATTATTAAGTGTTTTCAACTATAT
>JAEUVI010000095.1 GCA_016787105.1 Chitinophagaceae bacterium
TATAGTGGTGAAAAACGATCCCACCCTGATGTTTACCAATGCCGGGATGAACCAGTTCAAAGATTATTTCCTTGGCAACAAACTGCCCCCCTATGGCCGGGTGGCTGACACACAGAAATGCCTCCGCGTAAGCGGCAAACCCCCCGACCGGGAACCAGTGGGCGCGGATACCTCTCACCACACCCTGTTTGAAATGCTGGGCAACTGGAGCTTTGGCGATTATTTCAAAAAAGAAGCGATTGCGTGGAGCTGGGAGTTGCTTACTTCAGTGTACAAACTGGATAAAGACAGATTATACGTTACAATATTTGAAGGCGATGCAAAAGAAGGATTGCCAAAAGATGAAGAAGCGTATAATGAATGGAAGAAAGTAATATCTGAAGACAGGATACTGCTGGGAAATAAAAAAGATAATTTCTGGGAAATGGGCGATACTGGTCCTTGCGGCCCCTGTACAGAAATACATGTTGACTGTCGCAGTGATGAGGAAAGAAAAGCGGTAGACGGAAAAACGCTGGTGAATAATGATCACCCGCAGGTGATAGAAATATGGAATAATGTATTTATACAGTTCAATCGCCTGAAAAATGGTTCGCTGGAACAGTTACCGGCAAAGCATGTGGATACAGGAATGGGGTTTGAAAGATTGGTGCGGGTGTTGCAAAGGAAAACATCCAATTACGATACGGATATTTTTACAGGAGCAATTAATGAAGTAGAAAAAATAACTGGCAAAAAATATGATTACAGCGATAGTAAGGAAGCGATTGCGTTTCGTGTATTAGCAGATCATATACGGGCTATCAGTTTTACAATTGCGGATGGACAACTACCATCGAATACAGGCGCCGGTTATGTGATAAGAAGAATTCTTCGTCGTGCTGTTCGCTACTATTATTCTTATTTGGGTTATAAGCAACCACTACTGCACCAGTTGGTGCCTTTGTTATCAAAACAATTTGAAAATGTATTTCCAGAATTAGAAAAACAAAGAGACTTTGTAGCTAAAGTTATTAAAGAAGAGGAGGAAGCATTTTTGCGAACATTGGAGAAAGGGTTAAAAAGAATTGATGATATAATAAAGAGCTCCGGATTAAAATCTGTTTCTGTTATAAAGGGAGATGATGCCTTTGAACTCTATGATACTTACGGTTTCCCAATAGATTTAACCCGGTTAATTGCTTCAGAAAACAATTTGGAAATTGATGAACCAGGTTTTATAAAGGCATTAAACGAGCAAAAGTCACGTAGCCGTGCAGCCACGGCCATAGACGCAGAAGATTGGGTGGAACTGCAATCTGGCAGTAACAAATTTGTTGGCTACAACGATTTAAATGTTTCTACCAAAGTATTGAAGTATCGAAAGGTATCTGCTAAAGGAAAAGAGCAGTACCAGCTTGTGTTGCAAACAACACCTTTTTATGCCGAAAGTGGCGGCCAGGTAGGCGATACTGGTACATTGCAGTTTGATGATGAAATAATTGAAGTCACCGATACCAGAAAAGATAATGATCTCATCATCCACTTTACGGACAAGCTACCAAAGAATATTAATGCACCTGTAACCGCAGTGGTTAATTACGAAACCCGGCTAAACACTATGTATAATCATACAGGCACGCACCTGCTACATGCAGCATTGCGAAAAGTGCTGGGCAACCATGTGGTACAAAAGGGTTCATTAGTATCTCCGGACGTTCTTCGTTTTGATGTATCACATTTTACAAAAATTACCGATGACGAAATAAGACGGGTAGAGTTAATGGTCAACAACAAAATAAGAGAAAACATAGCCGTTAACATTAGCGAAGTGCCGAAGGAACAAGCAATTCAAGCTGGTGCTATGGCTTTGTTTGGCGAAAAATACGGTGATACCGTAAGGATGGTAACTATCGATCCCAACTATTCAATAGAACTCTGTGGTGGTACACATGTGCCGCATACGGGTATGTTGGGTCTTTTGCACATTACTTCAGAAGCAGCAGTTGCGGCAGGAGTAAGACGTATTGAAGCGATTACAGGTCCGGCAGCCTATCGTTATATCGGGGAAAAAATAAATGAGAATAAACAAGTAGGTGAGCTGCTGAAAAGCAATAACCCTTTAAAAGCGATGGAAAAACTAATTGCCGACAAAGCAGCTCTGGAGAAAAAGGTACAAATTCTGGAAGGCAAATTGCTTACTGGTATACGCGAAAATTTATTAGAGAAAACTGAAAAAATTAACGGGATACCCTTTGTGGGAAGTGTAGTGGAAGTAAGTAGTGTCGATACATTAAAAAAACTGGCTGGCGATGTAAAAAATCAATTATCCGGTTCAGTAGTAGTTTTATGTACTGTTGCTGATGAAAAATCTTATGTCGCCATCAGCATTGCAGATGATGTGATAAAATCAAGAGGATTGGATGCAGGAAAAATTATTAAAGAACATATTGCTCCATTGATAAAAGGTGGTGGTGGCGGTCAAAAGAACCTGGCTACTGCAGGTGGACAAGATGCGGGTAAATTAAAAGAAGTAATTGAAGCGGTAAAGAAGTTGTTAGTGTGATTTTAAAAGCGGGGTTTCGGCCTTGATTTTTCCTGTTCCTTAATCTTCATTTTTAATTTCTGCGTATCCCTGTATGCCCTTAAAGCATACACGATGGCAAAGACGCATACTAAAGCGCAGAAAATGGTGAAGATGGCGGCCATAACAGTTAGTTCTATTCCAAAAATAATTCTGTCATTTCAATACTTAAATCTTTCCCCAACATTTATGTTAAAAACCACGTCTTTATCGTGTTTTAACTAAGGATATTTACTTTTTAAATACGTATTTGGTGCAACTGGTACCTTCCGCAATTTTTTTTAAATCAATTGTGAAAGGATTAAGCTATTTATTAATGATAGATTGATCCTTTTGTATGCAATAATTTTCCAACAAATAACATAGAGAGGGTTTATTGATATTTTATTGCCTGCAATAGCAAATCATTGGAAGTAGAAATATTTCAAAACCCGGAACTCAAAAACCATAAGTCGGTGGTTCTTGTCATTTAACATTTCCGAAACATTTCGTATTTCAGAAAATGTCTTTATATTTGAAGTACGAAATTTAACGTAGTAAAAAATAAACTGTATGAACCTGACAAAAACATTTCTTTCAGCGATTGCTTTCAGTGTGGTGTTGTTGCCTGCCGCAGCAAATGCACAAAAGGAAAAAGATAAATCTTATAAGGTAAAGGAAGATAAAGACAAACTTTACAAAGCAGAGAAAGATAATAATAATGGAGTAGAGCAGATCATCATTACCCGTGATGGCGATAAAACCGATAAACTGGTAATAGAAGTGAAAGGAGATAAAGTAACTATTAATGGTAAGCCTGCCGAAGATTATAAGGATGGCAACGTAACAGTAGATAGAAACCGTTACAAAGAAATGTCCGGATTATCATATGCTCCGCATGCAAGAATTTCCCGTGATGGAGTAAGAAGCTGGAGTGGAGATGGTGATAATTTTTATACGATAGACGATAACAGGGCAATGCTGGGTGTGGTAACAGAAAATGATGATAAAGGTGCGATGATTAAAGAAATTACAAAGGAAAGCGGTGCAGAGAAAGCAGGCCTGAAAGAAGGCGATATCATAAAAAAAATAGACGATGAAAAAACCGAAGGGCCGGATGATGTTACAAAAGCCATTCGCAAGCATAAACCTGGTGATAAAGTAGTAATCACCATTCTGCGTGACCAGAAAGAACAGAAAATAACAGCCGAGCTTTCTAAATGGAAAGGAATGAATTTTTTATTCAACGATGGACGGAATTTCAACTTCAATATGCCCGAGTTTAAAATGGAAAACCTGGAAGCTTTACCGCGAACACAAGCTGATGTATATGGACAGGTATGGGATGCATACAACGGTCGTCCGAAACTCGGAATATCCGTACAGGATACAGAAGATGGAAAAGGCGTGAAAGTGATAGACGTAGATGATGAAAGCAATGCTGAAAAAGCAGGTATAAAAGAAGATGATATAATAACAGCTATCAATGATACGGAAGTGAACAGTGCCGATGAAGTAGCTAAAATTGTAAGAGAAAATAAAGAGAAAGTTTCCATTAAAGTGAAGCTTGACCGCGAGGGCAAATCACAAACTATTGACGTGAAAATGCCCCGTAAACTGAAAACAGCAGATCTTTAATTTCAAGTATACATTTAAACATGTGTGTGATAAGGCCCTGGTTTTTACCGGGGCTTTAGTTTTTGTTGTGATTGGCTCTAAAGAATGTGGTCAGTATTGTATACCAGCCGTCCCCTACTTATCAAGCTGCTTACTGGCCTAAATTGGCTACTTTTGCAGACTTTAAAATGAGCCAACAGGATTTATACGAAATAGTAGTAGGCCTGGAGATCCACGCCCAACTTCTCACGGAGAGCAAGCTTTTTTGTGGCGACAGTATTGCTTTTGGAAAAGAACCGAATACACATGTGAGCCCGATTACACTCGGCCATCCGGGTACATTACCCAAAATGAATAAGAAGGCAATTGAGTATGCGGTTAAGATGGGCCTTGCCTGCCACTGCGAAATAGAGCGATTTAATTATTTTGCCCGTAAAAATTATTTCTATCCTGATTTGCCCAAAGGCTATCAATTATCACAGCATACTACTCCAATCTGCAAGGGCGGATATGTAAAAATCAAAAGTGCTGATGGCGAAAGAAACATACGGCTCAACCGTATCCACCTCGAAGAAGATGCAGGTAAAAGCATTCATGAGGCCGGGTCTGACTTTACCAATGTAGATTATAACCGTGCAGGCACACCACTGATAGAAATTGTAAGTGAACCT
>JAEUVI010000379.1 GCA_016787105.1 Chitinophagaceae bacterium
AGTCCGTACAATACACGCCACTTAATTGTCCTATTTCACTAAATGTTCCGTTACCATTATTGAGTTGCAGCATGTTTCTCATCAGTTGGTGATGAAATCCATTTTTTAGCTGGTTATTGTACAGTTCATAATTATCCGGCATGTACAACAATTTTTGCCTCCTGTTATCTTCCGGCAGCATATCCAATGTGAATACATCTGTAAGTCCATCATTATTGATATCCGCAATATCGCAACCCATGGAAAAGTTGGAGAGATGACAGATTTCTTCTTTTAGTTTTTCTGAAAATGTGCCATCGTGGTTATTAATGTACAGATAATCTTCTTCCACGTAATCATTCGTTACATACAGATCCGGCCAGCCGTCATTATTAATATCACTAACAGCAACACCAAGACCATAGCCTAAAGGATTTGAAATGATACCCGAAGCAATTGTAACATCTTTGAAAACATTGTTATCATTCCTGTACAGGCGATCACCTGCATCAGGATCAACCATTTTTTTTACAAACGCGGCATCAAAATTCCGGAGGTTTTTGTTGTTATGATTTATAACAAAAAGATCCAAATCGTTATCGCGGTCGTAATCGAAAAACACAGCCTGCGTGGAATAACCTGCATCAGCTACTCCCATTGCTGCTGCTTTTTCAGTAAAAGTGAGATTGCCGTTATTGATAAACAATTCATTTGTCCGCAGCTCTTCATCCAATGGTCCTGAATAGCAAACATAAATATCAAGGAACCCATCTCCGTTTACATCCGCGATACTCACTCCTGTTTTCCACCCCTTTTTTCCACCAACCCCGGCTTTGGCTGTAATGTCTTCAAATTTCCAGTTTCCTTTGTTCAGGTATAATGCAGCGGGACGCATGTTGCCGGTAAAATATATATCTACCAATCCATCATTATTAAAATCGCCGAGACCAACACCGCCTCCGTTATAGAAATATTCATAAGTAATAATGTTTAATAAAGGAGACTCCTTTAAAACATTTGCAAAATTGACACCTGTTTCTGAAGCTGGTACTGATTTAAAAAATAATTGTGCAGATTGCTGGGTGATAGCACGAGTTGATACTAAGATCAGTAAATAAACAGAAAATACTCTTTTACTCATATTGGTAGCCATGCAATAAATAATTCAGCCCGGACGGGGCGAAACAGCATTGCGGTTTGAATTTAAAATTAATGGCTAATCTCACCAAATGTAGGGGTAAGTTTATCGCTGATATGAGCTTAAACTACCTGAAAAAAATTAAAATGATGCAGTTGTGGGAATTGAGTACTCAAACAAAAACATTCTATTCATCCAAAAAGAAAAATTCTTCATGTAATAAAGAACGGAAATAAAAATTTCTTTCTTTTTCCAGAATAAAGGCTGGAAGAAAAGAACAACTCGCTAAAAGTCTTGCTTTCAGCTAATTATATTTTTTACAAACCAGCTTTCAGAACCTTTCCAAACTTAAATAAAGTAATAGCAAAAGCGGAGCGTATCTAATTTAATTATAGATTGATAGTTTAAGCTAACTGCCTTGTTTGTTACTTAGGTACCATTTGCGGGCGTTGTCAAAGTATAATTTATTAATGACCTCTTTAGGCAGTAAAAGGCCTCGAAATTTACCATTAACAAGTGGTGACTCAAGTGTATCGCCGGAAGTAAAATATCGCCAGTCCCGTGTCCATAATTCATGAGCATTTTTTTTCATTAATATTGAATCTTCACCTTCATTAGATTCTAAATCTGTTCCATAAATTATCCGATCCTGGTATTTCATAAAAAAGTCGTGAACTTTTTGCCAGTTTCCGATACTTTGATATTGCACATGACCTATTCGCTCTGCAAGATCTAAAGCCATATTGGGAAACCGATCAAGCCTCTTGGCCATTTCGTCTACGCTCCATTCCATGCTGCCTAAATGTGCCCCTACGAATTTTAAGTTCATATGTTTCGCCAGAAGATTATCTCTTGACTCAATTTGAGCTTCATAAGATGGATACTCCGGATGGAGGTACATATAGTATTCAGGGTGAGCAGAAAAATATGACCTGTCGTTATTGGTTGTCATTTCTTTTAGCGGTAGCCAGCAAGCCCTGGGTTCACCAATATGTCCACATACGGGAATCTTATTTTGTTCCAAATAATTGAAAATCGGATCAAACATTGGGTTGTCTATCATTATGAAACTACTGTCTTTGTCTTTAATCGTCATCCCGATATTTTTCCATACTTTGATACCAATAGCCCCATTAGCAAATGATTTTTTCAGGTAGTCGAGTTGCCGATCAGCCCAACCGGGTTCAAATCTTGTGGCCGTTTCAATAGTTGTAAGGTAATAAAGCTTATCAGGGTATGTAAGCCTTTGCTGAATATCAAAATATTGCTGGCTATCGATAGGCGGGTATCCGGGCACCTCGCAATTCAAACTGATAAGAATAAAATTATCTTTTATGGCCTGCTCAACCAGCGTGTGCTTTGTTGTCTGTACATGTGTATGAGCATCTATTTTTTTTACCAGTGGAAAATCTTTATCTGTATAATATTCACTTTTGGCTGTGTTATGAGAATTACAAGCAAATAGTACCATAATTAAAAAAACGCCAAATATCAGGCTGATAGTTAATTTATTTACACAGATCATTTTCATAATATTTTTCAGTGTTAGGAAACCTTATGCTGAATCACCTCAAGTTTATTCAGGACTAATGATGTGACGGAAGATATTGCCGGGGGAAATACTTTTCTCAAATCGATTTCATTATTCCCGGCAACCAATCCTTTCAATGTTTTCATGAAAATATTTTTAATCTCAGTAGCCAGGTTTATTTTACTAATTCCTTTTTGTACAGCTTCATACAAAACGTTATTGGATATACCAGAAGCGCCGTGAAGAACAAGTGCCGCATTTGTCATTTCTCTGATAGCAACCAACCGATCCAAATCAAGCTTCGGCTCTTCTTTATAAAAACCATGAGCAGTACCTATAGCAATTGCAAGAGCATCTATACCAGTTTCTTCAATAAATAACTTTGCTTCTTCCGGCTCCGTAAACCCCGTCTTGCCGGTATTCTGACCAAGTTTAGCAACATAGCCGAGTTCTGCTTCTACACTTGCTCCATATTTCTCAGCAAGTTTTACCACTGCCTTAGAAATCTTAACATTTTCCGAAAAGGATTTTTCACTTGCGTCAATCATCACTGAATCAAACCCTGCATCGAGGCAGCTTGCTGCCAATTCATAGGAATCTCCATGATCAAGATGTATCCAGCCTTCGACATTATGATAGCTAAGTGCAGATTCGGCAATCGATTTGGCAACCGGCAAACCCATGTATTCAATTGAACTTCTTGTGAGTTGAAGAATGATGGGCCTTTTCGAAATACTTGCTGCTTTTATAATTCCTTGTAAAGTTTCGAAATTATAAAAATTGGTAGCAAGTAACGCATCCTTCGTCTGCTGCAACTCCTTCCACCTATCTTTCAGCCGGATTTTAGCATTCCCCATATGCAAATTTTTCTTTCGCGATTTTTATAACTTCCTGGTAATTTATAAAAGCTCCTGTACCGCCTGCTGATGTAGTAGAAACAGCACCAACAAGATTTGCAAATACCTGGCATTTCTCAGCAGGATTATCCTTTAAAAATTTATATATAAACCCTGCATTAAAACTATCACCCGCACCTATCGCATCTACAACCTGGTTATTAAGAATAGGCTTTCCCTCAATCAATTGATTTTTATAAAAAAGAACCGA
>JAEUVI010000112.1 GCA_016787105.1 Chitinophagaceae bacterium
AAGAACAAAGAAAATATTGCAACACAAATTTTAAATCAATTTGACGTGGACTACGATTTATTCAGACAGGAATTGGGTATCGTAAAATCCAACGAACCCAGGGCAGAGTATACCGATGAAAACGATGATGATTTTGATGAAGAAAAGAAATACTCTCAGCAAAAAGGCGCTGGCCGCCAGCAGGGCACAACAAAAAGTAAGACACCCGTTCTTGATAACTTTGGCCGTGATATAACAAAACTGGCTGAAGTTGGTTCGCTGGATCCTATTGTGGGCCGCGAGGCAGAAATAGAGCGTGTATCACAAATACTTTCACGCCGCAAAAAGAACAACCCGATATTGATAGGTGAACCGGGTGTGGGTAAAACGGCGATTGTAGAAGGGCTGGCGCTTCGCATTGTACAACGAAAGGTTTCAAGGGTATTGTTTGATAAAAGGGTTATATCGCTGGATCTGGCAGCACTTGTAGCCGGAACCAAATACCGCGGACAGTTTGAAGAAAGAATGAAGGCAATCATGAATGAACTGGAGAAGAACCGTGATGTAATTCTCTTCATTGATGAGTTGCATACAATAGTAGGTGCAGGCGGCGCCAGTGGATCCCTGGATGCGAGCAATATATTCAAACCTGCGCTGGCAAGAGGTGAACTGCAATGCATAGGTGCTTCAACACTGGATGAGTATCGCATGTACATTGAAAAAGATGGCGCATTGGATCGTCGATTTCAGAAAGTAATGGTTGATCCGCCATCTGTAGATGATACTATCAAAATACTGAACAATATTAAAACGAAATACGAAGAGTATCACAATGTGGTTTATGATAATGAAGCGATTGATGCCTGTGTTAAATTAAGCGACAGGTATGTAACCGATCGTTTACTTCCGGACAAAGCAATTGATGTAATGGATGAAGTTGGTGCGAGGGTGCACTTGAAAAATATCAATGTGCCGCAAAACATCGTTGACCTGGAAAAGAAGATTGAAGATGTAAAGAATGAAAAGAATAAAGTAGTAAAGAGTCAGAAATTTGAAGAAGCTGCTTCACTGCGTGATACAGAAAAACGCCTGCAGGAGGACCTGGAAAAGGCGAAAGGAGAATGGGAAGAAGAAAGCAAGCATAAGCGCTACCCGATAGGAGAAGAAGATATTGCTGAAGTAGTGAGTATGATGACTGGTATTCCTGTGAAAAGAATGGTGCAGGCGGAGAGCGATAAACTTCGCAAAATGTCTGAAGACATGAAGGGAATGGTAGTAGGTCAGAATGATGCTATCCAGAAAGTAGTAAAAGCCATTCAGCGTAACCGTGTGGGTTTAAAAGATCCAAAAAAGCCAATCGGTACATTTATTTTCCTCGGCCCTACCGGTGTAGGTAAAACGGAGCTGGCAAGAGCGCTGGCGAGATACATGTTTGATTCGGAAGAAGCGCTGATACGTATAGACATGAGTGAGTACATGGAAAAATTCACTGTGAGCAGGTTGATTGGTGCACCTCCCGGCTATGTAGGATATGAAGAGGGTGGACAACTGACAGAAAAGGTTCGTCGCAAACCATATAGTGTAATCTTGCTCGATGAAATAGAAAAAGCGCACCCGGATATTTATAACATTCTGTTGCAGGTACTGGATGATGGTCAGTTAACAGATGGATTGGGCAGAAAAGTCGACTTCAAGAACAGCTTAATCATTATGACGTCGAATATCGGTGCCCGTCAGTTGAAAGATTTTGGCGCCGGTGTTGGTTTCGCTACTACTGCAAGAGTAGAAAGTGAAGATGAAGCGAATAAAGCGGTAATAGAGAAGGCGTTGAAGCGTACGTTTTCACCAGAGTTTTTGAACCGTATTGATGATGTAATTATATTCAACAGCCTGTCTAAAGAAAACATCTTCGAGATAATAGATATACTGATGAAGAATGTAACGAAGAGGTTGACGACACTTGGCCTGAGCCTGGAACTGACAGAAGATGCGAAATCATTCCTGGCAGATAAAGGGTATGATCAGCAGTTCGGTGCCCGCCCTCTCCATAGGGCTATTCAAAAATACCTGGAAGATCCACTGGCGGAAGAAATACTAAACATGCATGTAAAGGCAGGGGATGTATTGGTAGCGGATCTGGATAAGGAAAATAATAAACTGAAATTCGCTTTCAAAACGGTAGAAGAAAAATCGAAAGCATAAGCAGTGAAAAGTATATTCAGAAAAGGAGTGTCAGAAGGTGTCACTCCTTTTTTTATTTTTGCTTAACCTGGTAGCGCTTATTTTTAGATGATATTAATTTAATGAAAGCAAAAAAGAAGATAATCATTACAATAGATGGCTGGTCCTCCTGTGGCAAAAGTACATTAGCAAAGCAATTAGGTCAGGCCCTTGGATATTTATATATTGACAGCGGCGCTATGTACCGTGCCATCACACTTTACTTTTTACGCAATCATATTGACTGGACAGATATAAGCGAAGTAAAGGCAGCACTGAAAAATATTACATTGAAATTTGCTTACAATGAATCAAGCGAAAAGAGCGAAATATACCTTAATGATGAAAATGTGGAATATGTAATTCGTGACCTGGTGATTGCAGAAAAAGTGAGCGATGTGGCTGCGATAAAAGAAGTGCGTGAATTTGCGGTAGCCCAGCAGCAAAAGATGGGAAAAGATAAAGGTATCATTATGGATGGCAGGGATATCGGCACTGTTGTATTCCCCAAAGCTGAATTGAAGATTTTTATGACTGCAGATAATGCCATACGGGTAGAAAGGCGGTTTAAAGAACTATACGAGAAAAATCCAAACATTACTATAGAAGAAGTGAAGAATAATCTTGAAATGCGGGATTATATTGACTCGCACCGCGAGGTAAGCCCTTTGAAAAAGGCAGAAGATGCTGTTATATTGGATAATACCCGGCTAACAGAAGAGGAGCAATTACAGAAAGCCCTGAACTGGGTAAAAGAAAAGTGCAGCGAGTAATGATCCTTTTCCGGTATATTTAATGCTGGCCCGGCTGAGTTATTTAAAAAACCAACTACTTGAAACGCTGGACGTACAGGCTGCTACAGCCATTTATCGTTATTCACGCTATTATCATCATTGGCATTATCGGTTTCATGGTGATAGAGAAATATACATTTGTCGAGGCGTTGTATATGACGACTATTTCAATCACTACAGCGGGTTTCCAGGAAGTAAGGCCATTGAGTGATGGTGGTCGCTTGTTCACTATGTTTCTTCTTATTACAAGCTGGATATCTTTCGCATTTGTTATTACACGTATTTCCGAATTTGTTATTACCGGAGAAATTAATAAATATTTTAAAACCCGCAGGATGATGAACAATATCAATAAACTTTCATCGCATGTGATAGTATGCGGCTATGGTCGCAATGGGCAACAGGCTGTTCATAACCTGAAGCTACATGCCGTTCCTGTAGTATTTATAGAAAAAGATACAGAACTCATTCAGCGGGAGTTGCCTGATAATAGTGATGCGCTTTACCTTGTAGGGGATAGTACAGATGATGATTTACTGATACGCGCCGGTATACAAAATGCGAAAGCATTAATTACAACCTTACCCACCGATGCGGATAATCTTTTTATTGTTTTATCCGCACGGTCATTGAACCCGCAGATACAGATAATCAGCCGTGCCTCGGAAAGTAATTCAATCAATAAACTAAAAAAGGCGGGAGCGGATAGTGTAATAATGCCGGACAGGATTGGCGGCGCTCATATGGCCACACTCGTTACAAAACCGGATGTGATTGAGTTTATTGATTATCTATCGGGAGAAGAAGGAGAGGCAATCAATATGGAATCGGTCGGTTACGATCAGTTGCCAGACGCGATAAAAGATAAATCCCTTAACGAAATTATGAACTGGAAAAAAACAGGGGTAAACTGTATCGGAATAAAAAGTTCTGAAGGAAAATTTATCATCAACCCGCTTGATGATACCGTTGTATCAAAAGGAATGAAAGTAATCGTACTCGGCACCCGATGGCAGATAGAACAGATGAAGGGTAACC
>JAEUVI010000120.1 GCA_016787105.1 Chitinophagaceae bacterium
AGTAATGAATTACCTGTGGAACGCTGATCAGACTGATGCTAAAAAACATATTATAGGCGCCAAAGTACCCATTACCTTACTGGATGATGAGAATAATAAAATAACAACAATATACCAGGTACCTAATACTAATGATTGTAAAAGATGCCATGTCAACAATGACACGCTTACTCCTATCGGGCCTAAGGCAAGAAATTTAAATTTTACACGTGACGGACAAAACCTCAATCAATTGGTTCAATGGGCCAGGGCAGGCACCTTAACCGGATTGCCGGATAGTAAGATGATAGAACAATTACCGGATTGGAAAGATAGCAAACATTATACATTAGCTCAGCGTGCCCGGGCTTATATGGATGTAAACTGTGCACACTGCCATACCAAGGGAGGAGATGCTTACAATACCGGCTTGTTTTTAGAATACCAGCAAACAGATCCTGGTAAGCTTGGTATAATGAAAGCACCTGTATCGGCAGCCGGTGGTGGCGGAGGGCTTGATTATGATATTGTTCCGGGTGATGCAGCACATTCCATATCAGTCTACAGAATGAATAGCACGGAAGCCGGTACAGCTATGCCTGAACTGGCACGTACTGTCATTCATAAAGAAGGAGTGAAACTGATTGTTGATTGGATTAATAGTTTACCAAAACCTCAAAAATAAAATCGATTGTCGTATTGATAACCAAAATAGATGTGATGGAAAATGAAGTAATTAAAAAAAAGAGGGCTGGATAGAAATCCTGCCCGTTCTTAAAATCCAATATCCTATGAAAAACCAAAATATACAAGACAAAACCTGTTCCAGTTTTTTTATATCAGCCCAATAACCAATAGGTAAACTACTATCTGCAATTTTATTCTTTACAATTTATTGATCGGCAATCGCTTGTAATTTTCAAACCAAGCAGCCGCTATTTTCTTTTTTTATAGTTTATGTACTAACATTTGAAATGAATGATGAATAAGTAGAGAACTCTCCACAATAGTTGGTTACTATTTTCCCCTGATCGTTACCGTTTATCTCATTCCTGCCAGTGAATTTTCCGACTGAAACATGGAGCAAGTTTTTATTTATTCCAAATACTTCTGTTTCGCCAGCGCTGATTGGTATTTCACTTTTATTATTGTGAGTCACATATAGAACGTATGTAACAGTAAGCGGGATCAGGTAAACATTATCGTCCATCACCTGCTTTAAAGATGCGCAGGGTACCAGCTTATTTTCATTTAGGCGTTAAAGTGAGCAGAATGGAAACCTGTTTCAGATACAAAATTGTTTGTCCTGCTGCACGTGTCCATTGTTCGGAAATTGCCATATTCATTGTGCATTCATTTCGGTCACAAATATCCGTGAAGCGGTATTTAATCCGGATTATTTGCGGTGATTTGACAGAATTCTGCGGCTTACATAAAAGCCAGTTCATTTACGTTTGGTGAAAATAGATATCAACAATACAAAATCCCAAACTGTAATAAGCATTACAACTCTTGTGCAGTCAATAGTTTATCGGCGAAAAGGCCAGGTGAGTATGGTTAAAAATCTGTGTTAAAAATTTGCAATTCATCCCCTATCTTTGCCGCCCTTGACCCCGATGCTGCTGCCTGACCTGCATTGTTTTACAGGCCAATAGGAAGATAGATAAGGCGGTCTTTAAAAACTAATAAGAAGCTACTCTTTATGGACAAATTGATCTACCTG
>JAEUVI010000126.1 GCA_016787105.1 Chitinophagaceae bacterium
CGTATACACCTGTATAAAAAAACCACATAAATAAATACAATGAATGCGCCTCCTACCAAGCCATACTCTTCAATAATGACTGCAAAAATGAAATCGTTATATGCCTGCGGCAAGTAATCTCTTGTTGTACTGTTACCGGGACCTACACCCAATAACCCACCCTTCGATATTGCAATCTTTGCCTGGTTTACCTGGTACATATCATCCGCATCAGCATCTTTACCACCATATATAAAATTTTCAACGCGGCCGATCCATGTATCTACTCTTCCAAATAAACCGCCGGATTTTTTTGCAGTTGCCGCTGTTGTAATTTCTTCTTCATTATTACCGGAGTTATGTTTTATAATCGCTGCTGAAATAAGCAGTATGATTGGGATCATTGCTGCTCCGATAACCAGCAACAAATGTTTTGTTCTTGCACGACCGATAAACAATAACAACATACAACTTGCACCAAGCAATAGTGCCGTAGAAAGGTTTGCTGGCGCAATCAGCATACAGGTAATTGCCACTGGCGCTACTACAGGCAGAAAGCCTTTTTTGAAATCTTTGATTACATTTTGTTTTTTGCTCAATAACCTTGCGAGGTACATGAATAAAGCAAGCTTTGCCAAATCCGATGTTTGCATCGTAAGGTTGATTATCGGCAGGCGAATCCAACGGCTTCCTTCATTCATTCGTACACCAAAAAATAAAGTATAAGCGAGTAAGGGTATAGATAAAAGAAACAATATCTGCGCTACCTTGGAATAAATAGTATAGTTGACCAAATGAGCGAAATAAACAACCAGTATGCCAAATACAATAAAGGCGACTTGTTTGAAAAGATACACCTCTGTATTGCCTTTGTAATTTTTATATGCCAAAGAACCCGTAGCACTGTACACCGCCAGTAATGATATCAATGCAAGTAGTACCACGAGCGCCCAAATAACTTTGTCACCTTTAGTCTTACTCAAAAGATTTCTACCATTGAAATTGGCGAAGTCATTAAATCGTATGTCCTTTGCTATATTCATTTATAAATCTCTCACTGCTTGTTTGAACTGATTTCCCCTGTCTTCGTAGTTTTTAAACAAATCAAAACTTGCACAGGCCGGGCTTAACAAGACAACATCTCCTTTTGTTGCAAAATGGAATGAAGCCTGCACCGCTTCTGACGCACTTGCTGTATCAATAATCGTATCTACAATTCCTTCAAATGCTTCATGAATCTTCTTATTATCTACACCCATGCACACTATCGCTTTTACTTTTTCTTTTACCATATCAGCTATCAGTGAATAATCATTCCCTTTATCCACACCACCCAATACGAGTAGGGTTGGCTTTGTCATACTTTCCAATGCATACCAGGTAGAGTTTACATTGGTTGCTTTACTGTCATTGATAAATTCTACACCACGGATAGTTGACACATACTCCATCCGGTGTTCCAATCCCTGGAAATCCTGCACAGCCTCGCGGATTTTCTCCTTACGGATATCCATCGTGGCGCTTGCTACACATGCTGCCATAGTATTATACTGGTTATGTTTCCCTTTCAGGGCAAAATCATAAATACTCATACTGATAAAATCTTCGCCTGTTCTCACATACATGTCCCCGTCTTTAATAAATGCTCCTTTTGATAGTTCGTTCTTCATGCTTGTTGGTAATGGGTTAGATTGAATATTGAACCTGTCTAAATATTTCATAGTTATCGGATCATCGGCGCAGTAAATGAAATAATCATCTTCCTGCTGGTTCATAGCGATACGGAATTTGCTATTGATATAATTTTCAAACTTGTAATCATAACGATCAAGATGATCTTCGGTTATATTCGTCAGTATTGCTGTATCCGGCCTGAATGTTTTAATGTCATCCAGTTGAAAACTGCTTATCTCCGCGATATAAACCGGCTTCGGATCTTCGGCTACTTGTTTGGCAAATGAATACCCGATATTGCCAACCAACGCACAATCCAGTCCGCCTTTTTTACAGATATGGTAAGTCAACGCAGTGGTCGTTGTTTTACCATTACTACCTGTAATCGCGATGATTTTACTTTCACCTTTGAATCGATAAGCCAGCTCTATCTCACTGATAATCTCAATTCCCTTCTTCCTGATTTTTTTTACCATTTCATTTTTCTCAGGAATTCCGGGGCTTTTCATTACTTCGTCTGCCGCTAATATGCGATCTTCATTGTGGCTTCCCTCTTCAAACTCAATCCCTCCGCTCTTCAACTCGTTACGATAATTTTCTTTCAAAGAACCTGCGTCGGAAAGGAACACTTCGTATCCTTTTTGTTTTGCCAATATTGCAGCGCCGACTCCGCTTTCACCACCACCTAATATGACTATTCGCTTACTCATAGAATTCAGCTACGAGCTATGAGCTTCGAGCTACGAGACAATAAATTGAAAATTCATTTGCTAACGCAAGCTTCAAACTTTGAGATCTCGCAGCTCATCGCTTGCAGCTCATCGCTCTTAAAATTGTACGGAAGAGGTTTTTCATAAGTATCAGCTTTCACTGCACCACAATTACTTTTTTAACAGGTAGCGGGGTTTTCCATAAGAAATATCATGCTTACTGAACAGGTCAGAACCTTATCTTAATTTCAACGTCACAATACTCAATACAACACACAATACTGTTACAATCCAGAACCGCGTTACAATCTTTGCTTCGTGATATCCTTGCTTTTGGTAATGGTGATGCAGCGGGCTCATTAAAAAAATCCTTCTGCCTTCACCATATTTTTTCTTTGTGTATTTAAAATAACTTACCTGCATTGTCACACTCAGCAATTCAACAAAGAACACACCACAGAATATCGGTATCAATAATTCTTTATGCACGATAATTGCGATGGCTGCAATGATTCCTCCCAACGTCAGACTACCCGTATCACCCATAAACACCTGCGCCGGGTATGAGTTGTACCATAGAAAACCGATACAGGCCCCAATCATCGCTGCAATAAAAACAGACAACTCAGCAAGGTTTGGGATATACATTATATTCAGGTAATCCGCAAAAATGAAATTGCCACTCGCATAGGCAAATATGCCGAGACATACTCCAATCAATGCCGATGTACCTGCAGCTAACCCGTCCAAGCCATCAGTAATATTCGCACCATTCGAAACCGCAGTGATGATGAATATTACAATCAGTATGTAAAGAACCCATGAATAACCCCTTAATGCCTGGGGCAATAATTTTGAATAATTAAACTCGTGTGTTTTCAAAAACGGAATGGTAGTTATCGGCTCTTTGGTTTCAACAAAGTGCTTTATTTTTCCATTTACCTGAACCGTTTTAATTGTCGAATCCATTGCATTAGGTGTACCGGTATATTCCCGCCACGTTTTCACATTACTATTAAAAATCAATGTGGTCCCGACAATAATTCCTAATCCAACCTGCCCGAGAATTTTAAACCATCCGGCCAATCCATCTTTATCTCCTTTCACATATTTTACTCCCTTTTGCTGTGCAATCTTTTTTGCACGAAGCTTCAGGTAGTCATCAATGAACCCGATAATGCCCAACCAGATTGTACTTACGATCATCAACCGGATATACACTTTATTCAAATTGGCAAACAATAAAGTAGGAACCAGGATACCGAGAATGATAATGATGCCCCCCATTGTCGGTGTACCTTTCTTCGACTGCTCCCCTGCCAATCCTAAATCCCTTACTGTTTCACCTGCCAGCTTTCTTCTCAGGATATTGATCAATCTTTTTCCAAACACCAGTGTGATAACAAGTGATAACAACATGGCCAACAGCACCCGGAAAGTGATGAAGTCAAACAGCGCACTTCCCGGGAACTTGAATCCTTCCTGCTTAAACCACTGAAATAAATGATAAAGCATATTGTTGGCCTGGTAGCTTGTTTTTGGTTTTTATAAATCCGAACCGTCCTTAATACTAGTTTTTAGTCTGTAGTCATTAGTATAACGCCTGTTGACTAATGACTCTTTACTCTCAACTCCTGACTCCTCTATCACTACTTCTCCAACATCTCAAACATTTCCTTCACCACTTCCTTATCGTCAAAATGATTCTTTACTCCTTTTATTTCCTGGTATTTCTCATGACCTTTGCCTGCTACCAGTATTATATCTTCTTGCTTCGCTAAACTTATCGCTGCTTTTATTGCCTCTTTCCGATCTACAATCGCGATGTATTTTCTTTTCGCTGCACTTCCCAATCCCGCTTCCATATCCCGTATTATCTCGTTAGGATCTTCGCTTCTCGGGTTATCGCTTGTCAGTATCACTTTATCGCTGTGCTCACAAGCTACTTCTGCCATTACCGGTCTCTTTGTTTTATCCCTGTCACCGCCGCATCCTACTACCGTTATAATTTGCTCATGACCTTTTCGCAGTTTCTTTATTGTTGCCAGCACGTTCAACAAAGCATCCGGCGTATGCGCATAATCTACGATAGCGATTATTCTTTCTTTCTCCGATATGCTATAATCAAATCTTCCTTCAGCACCGGTCAGCAAACTCAGGTAACGCAATACTTCCTGCTTGTCTTCATTCATGCATATCGCTGCACCATAAACAGCAAGCAGGTTATACGCATTGAATTCTCCTATCAACCTGAAATGAACTTCCAAATCATTTACTGTCATCACCAGTCCACTCAATGCGTTTTCTAAAATCTTTCCTTTGAAGTCTGCAACTGTACGCAGACTATAGAAATATTTTTTTGCATTGGTATTCTGCAGCATCACCGCTCCTCGTTTATCATCGGCATTGCTTATTGCAAATGCTCCTGATGGTAAATTATCAAAGAAGGTTTTTTTCACCCGGATGTACTCGTCAAATGTTTTGTGATAATCCAGGTGATCATGTGTGATATTACTGAACAAACCTCCTGTGAAATACAAACCGGTAATCCGATGCTGCTGAATAGCATGTGAACTCACCTCCATAAAAGCATGAGAACAACCTTCGTCTTTCATATGCTTCAGCAATGCATTCAGGCTAATCGCGTCCGGCGTGGTATGCGTTGCCGCTACCACGGTATCACCTATGCGGTTTTCTACCGTACTAACCAAACCGCATTTATATCCCAACGATGTAAAGAGCTTATATAATATTGTCGCAATTGTTGTTTTCCCGTTTGTTCCTGTAACACCTACCAGTTTTATTTTTTCAGATGGCTGCCCGAAAAAATTATGTGCCATGAAACCTGCTGCTGCAGCACTGTTTTCAACCTCTATATAAGTAATACCATCTTTTATAGTTGATGGCATTACTTCACATACAACAGCTATCGCACCTGAACCAATTGCTTTTTCAATGAACCCATGGCCATCCGCCGCTACTCCTTTCACCGCTACAAACACAGAACCTGCACTTACTTTTCTTGAATCAATCTGAATATCCTTTACACTAATGGCTGTGCTTCCCGCTACCGATCGGATACTCACCTTGTATAATATGTCCTTCAGTATTGTCAATCACCTTTTATTAGCCTGCCAGTTCAATCACGATTGTATTTCCTTTTCCAAATGCCGAACCCGGCGCTACAGATTGTGTTACCACTTTTCCCTTTCCTTTCACCTGCACTTTCAATCCAATATTTTCCAACAGGTACAACGCATCTTTTAATCCCATTCCTTTTACATTCGGCACTATTTGTTTACGCACTGCAGTTGGTTTCATCAATGGTTGATAGTTGCTGGCATATACACTACTCCAGTTATTCTGTAAAGCAGAATCAGTATAATCTATGTTCAGTGTTTTATACACATTCTTAATGTCGCTGGAATAACCGGCATAGAAATAAGCTGAGCTATCCTTCTTTGTTACAGCGTATGTGGAAATTTCTTTCTTTTCTATATAACCTGCATAGAGCTTGGTTGCTATTTCACGAAACACAGGACCAGACAATGTACCGCCATAGTGTATCGCCGCATGTGGTTTAGATCTTATTACTACGATACAAGTATACTGAGGCTGCTCCGCAGGAAAATAACCAACAAATGTTGCCTGGTATACACCATCGCTGTATTTAATGTTACCATCCGCCACGTGTGCTGTTCCTGTTTTTCCCGCTATGGTAAAAGGCATTCCTTTAAATGGCACACGTCCTGTACCCTCTGTTACCACCGCCTCCATACATCTTTTCGCAACATCAACTATTTCCGGTTTCACAACCTGTTCTATCAATACTTTCGGCTCGTTAGTTTTTATCGTTATTCCATTGTTCTGAATACTGCTCACGAGGTATGGCTTCATCATTTTACCATTGTTCGCTATCGCATTGTAAAGCATTAATGTTTGCAGCGGGCTTACTTCTATTGCATATCCAAAACTCGCAGTAACCATTGCATGCAACCCTTCATTATTGCGTTTTATTTTGGGTAAATGTGGTTTCGCTTCTCCAACAAGGTCAATTCCTGTAACAGTATCTAACCTGAACTTGCGTAAATAATTCAGGTATTTGTCAGGCTGGTTTGCAAAAGTTTTGAAAGCAATCTTACTCATGCCCACATTGGAACTATGTGCAAAACACTCTTTCACGCTCATCACAGGTTTTGGCGCCCTCTCCGCATCATTTACATTACGAACTCCAACATATCCATAGCCTGCTGAGCCAACTTCTACCATATCGTTTTCCGTAATCTTTCCTTCGCTCAACACACTTAATAATGTTGCAAGCTTAATAGTTGAGCCAGGCTCTGTTGTAAGCATCGCGTAATTGTAATCTTCATCATAAGTGCCATCTGGTCTGCGACCAAGATTTGCAATCGCTTTTATCTTCCCCGTTTTTGTCTCCATTACAATGCAGGTGCCATATTGAGAACCTGTTGTATCCATTTGCTTATGCAAAGCGGTCTCAGCAATGTCCTGTATGTTTACATCAATCGTCGTTACAATATCTTTTCCGTTTTCCGGATCTATTTCATAGCCTTCTACCGGTATAGGCACACCGCCTGTTATATATCTTACCAATTTTTTTCCACTCTTTCCTTTTAACAAAGTGTCGTATGTTCTTTCCAGTCCGATTACCTGTGCATTCTCACGATAAAGGCCAATTGTCCTTTTTGCCATCATTGCGTAAGGGTTCTTGCGGAAAGTTTTTACCTCTGTAATCACACCGCTTTTATTCCTACCCAGCTTTACTAATGGAAAATCACGAAACGCCTTGTATTGATCGAAGCTTAGTTTCTTTTTGAAAGGATAATACCTTGTCTTCTTTTTATACGCAGCCTGGAAATCTTTTTTATATTCTGCAGCAGATTTATCACCAAAATAATTTGCCACAGCTACAGAAAATGAGTCAATGTTTTCGTTGAATACTTTTCCGTTCTTATCACGCAGGCCATCGGCCATAAAGTCGAGGTAGATATTAAATTGCGGCAACGAAGTACTGAGCATTTGTCCGTCTTCACTGTAGATAGTTCCTCTTTCCGCATCCAATTCTACAAATTTCTGGTGCATACTATCTCCCATGCTGCGCCAGTAATTACCCTGAAACTGCTGAATGTAAACCGCTCTTCCCATTACAAGCACACTAATAGCGGCAATGCAGATGAAGCTTACATACACTCTCCATAATATGTCGCGCCTGATTTCCAATGTCCGTCCCTGTTATTATAGTTGTTTTGCTTCCCGTGAAGCTTAAGAATTAATTAGCCAGGCTGTCTTTTAACACCACAGGTGTTTCAGTCAGTTCTTTCAACCCCAGTGGTGCAACCGCTTTTGCCAACTGGCTTTGCTGACTGCGGAACATCACTTCACTTTTCACCGTTTTATATTCATACTGCAGCTCTTTTACCTCTTTTGTCGTTTTTGTAATGCTGCGTATTGTTTTATCTGCATAGTGCCCGTTATATATGTATAATACCGCGAGCAAAGTGAGAAACAGAAAAAAAGGAATCTGTTTTACAATAGACTGATAATTCAGCAAACGCTTCCAGTTACCCGAAGTTTGCTCGGGTAAACCTTGCTGTTGTATGTCGTTTGTTTCTTCAGCCATCGTATTGGTTTTTTAAAAATGCCTGGTATGAATGCCCCGGTTTAGTATCGCCCCGAAACCGTGGCACTCAATATCCCAAGCCGCTTCAAGGGATATAGATTTCACAATTGATGTTGTGTCTCTAAGATTAAAAAGAACTATCGTTATTGGATTTTACATTTATTTCTTTTCAGCAACCCTCAGCTTCGCACTTGTCGCTCTCGGGTTTTGCTTTATTTCTTCCGGTGAAGGAAGAACTGGCTTCTTTGTTATTATTCTTAAATCATTTACCGGTTCGGTATTGATAAAAGGATTCTGATCCGGCTCATCAAATGAACCGCGACGAAAAAAATTTTTTACTACCCTATCCTCTATGGAATGAAAAGTGATGATGGCTATCCGGCCCTCCGGGCTAAGAACACCGGTGGCCTGTTGTAACAATTCTTCTAATGCTCCCAACTCATCATTGACTTCAATACGCAGAGCCTGGAAAACCTGGGCAAAGTATTTCTTTGGATTTCCTTTTACAATTCCCCGCAGTGCATCTTTAAAAGCTGTTGTTGTTTTGAGCGATACCGTGTTCCTTACTTGCACGATTGTCCGTGCCAGCGTTTTCGAATTCGTAACCTCTCCATATTGCTCAAATAACTTGTGCAATTTTTCTTCGCTGTAATGCTGCACAATTTCATAAGCAGTTAATGACTGACGTTGATCCATACGCATATCCAGCTCAGCATCGAAGCGGGTGGAAAATCCCCTTGCCGCTTCATCAAACTGATGGCTACTTACGCCTAAATCGGCCAGTATTCCATCGACAGTTGCTATGTTATGAAAACGAAGAAACCGCTGCAGGTGACGAAAATTATGAGGAACAAATATCACTCTCGCATCATTGGGCAGATTGCGTTTCGCATCTTCGTCCTGGTCAAAAGCGATCAATTTCCCTTTTTCGCCAAGCTTAGAAAGAATAGCATTAGAATGACCTCCACCCCCAAATGTGCAATCAACATATACACCATCGGATTTTATACGCAAGCCTTCAATTGCTTCATGCAGCAAGACCGGAACATGATACCGATCCTGCTGCGGGGATTCTGAACTGAAATATTTTTCATTTTCATTCATCCCTTGCATTTGAATTTTTACTTGCCTTTA
>JAEUVI010000145.1 GCA_016787105.1 Chitinophagaceae bacterium
AGAAGGCTATTGATGATAACTGGAGCCATTACACACCGGTGTCAGGGTTTCTTGATTTACGTGAAGCTGTATGCACTAAACTGAAGAGAGACAATAACCTGGATTACAAACCTGAAAATATTGTTGTATCAACAGGAGCCAAACAAAGCCTTGCTAATACAATTCTTGCTTTGGTAGACACCAATGACGAAGTAATCATTCCAACTCCCTACTGGGTTACCTACAGTGAGTTGGTTAAGATTGCCGGAGGAAGGGTAGTAGAGATAAAAACATCTGCAAAAGATGGTTTTAAAATTACGCCTGCACAATTGGAAGATGCAATTACTCCACATACCAACGTATTTCTGTTTTCATCGCCATGCAATCCAAGTGGAGCAGTGTATAGTAAGAAAGAATTGGAAGGCCTGGTAAATGTATTTCGCAAGCACCCGAACATTTCTATCATTTCAGATGAAATATATGAGTACATCAATTTTGTAGGTAAACATGAAAGCATCGCTCAGTTTGATGATATAAAAGACAGGGTGATAATTGTAAACGGATTGAGCAAAGGGTTTGCTATGACCGGCTGGCGCATTGGCTATACAGCTTCTAATAAAGAGATTGCAAAAGCTTCTGAAAAATTGCAGGGTCAGTTTACAAGCGGAACCTGTTCTATAGCACAGAAAGCTGGGGTTACGGCGTTGACAACAGATCTGCGCCCTTCCATGGAAATGACAGAAGAATTTACACGCCGTAGAAAAAGGGTATTGGAGCTGGTAAAAGAAATTCCAGGTATTGAATGCTCTGAACCAGATGGTGCATTTTATATTTTCCCTGATATCAGTTATTATTTTGGAAAATCAGATGGACAAGCAACAATCAATACTTCCGGCGATTTTTGCATGTATCTTTTGAATACTGCACACGTATCTTCTGTAATGGGAGAGGCGTTTGGAGATCCGGACTGTGTTCGTTTTTCATTCGCCAACAGTCTTCCGAAAATTGAAGAAGCATGGGCCAGGATAAAGGTGGCTTTGGCTAAATTGAAATAATATAGAAAGTACTGGAGTTTTAGAGTTTTTAAGTTTCCGGGTTGAAACAAACTACGGTACTTAAGAGCTCTAAAACTATTTTTTTGAAAGGGCTAACAACTTTTCATGCAATTCCATCACTTGCGGAATAACAAGTTGTTGCTCGTTGTTTATTATAATAAAATCGCAGAGTTTCATTTTTAATTCCTCATTGATCTGCCGGTCGATCCGTTTTAGTACTTCTTCCCGTGTTACTCCATCTCTGTCCATTACTCTTTTTATGCGTATATGTTGTGGCGCATACACACCAATCATATAATCAATTTTATCAGCCGAACCGGATTCAAAAAATAAAGCCGCTTCTTTGATACTATATGGAGTAGTTTGCTGCTGCATCCATTTTGCAGCATGATTGATAGTAACAGGATGTACCAATGAATTCAGTAAATCAAGCTTAAACGAATCATTAAACACCTGTGAGCCCAGGTACTTTCTGTCGAGTTTGCCACCAGGATATGTTTCTTTTCCAAAATGTTCTTCTATTTTTTTCTTAAGCTCTTCATCTGTATTCATCAATTCTTTTGCAGCATCATCGGCATAGTATACAGGAATGCCCAGCACTTCGAAAATTTTTGCAACTGTGCTTTTGCCGCTACCAATACCACCTGTAATGCCGACTGTCAGAACCATGATTTTGAATGATTGGTTGGATTTTGAGGAAAGATAGGGAGTTGTCGTTTATTGGTAAAGGAAAATAAAAAGGGAAACTTTGAGGTTCCCCTTTAATCTATTAATCTTTAAAATCCTGGTTCAGACTTATTTTGCCGGTGCAGCAGTTTTATTCAACTGGTTACTCCACTCGAGGCTGATAGCGCTTTTTTCAATTTTGATATAGCTGCCTGGGCTTACTTCCAGTTCCAACGTACCATCTTCATTTACTTTATTGATTTTACCATGTATGCCTGCGATGGTCACTACCTTTTCTCCTTTCTGTAAATTTTCAATAAAAGACTTTTGCTGTTTTGCTTTTTTAGCCTGGGGACGTATAAAAAACAGCCAGAAAACAACGATCATTAATCCTAAAAAGATGAATTGAAATCCACCACCCATGCCACCTTGTGGTGCTGCCTGTAATAAAACGAAATACTGGTTCATTCCTTTATGTTTTGTTTGTTTTTAAAAGTTGGTTATTAGCTTTTAGCCTTCGGCGTCACTTCTACTGAAAAATCGAGTTTCGTTGTTTTTTCAGGATTTGTATTGGCCGTAACATATACTTGTTTATGATTTGGGCCCACCCGTCCGGCGCTATTGAATTTTGCTTTAATCTCGCCTTCGGCACCAGGTGCTATTGGCTCCTT
>JAEUVI010000154.1 GCA_016787105.1 Chitinophagaceae bacterium
CCCGCCCGATAATTGAACGGTGTCGTATTGTATGACGAAATCTTTTTTTGTAAACCAGGCAAAGTCCGGAACGTTTATTGCGGAATAACTAAGTGTTTTCTTTTCATTCTTAGTAAGGGGTTTGTAAAAAACAGGCCTGCCTTTTCTATTGCCAGCATTTTTTGCACCGATCGTTTTATATGATTGCAGTTCATCGTTATTCAGTAATGTACCCGTTGCACCCACGACAAAGCCAGCAGGAACTGTAAGGTTCACTGTATAATCCGCATATTCACTATAAAACTCACCCATATCGAGGTAAGGAAATTCATGCCATCCATCCTTGTCAAATACAGCAGGCTTGGGATACCACTGACAAGCCATGAATTCATCATCAGCATAGCCTGATCTTGAAAAGTATGGCGGCAGCATTACTTTGAATGGTGTAGCGATTGTAATGGAATCGCCAGATTGTAATGGTTTATCGAGAACCAGTTTTATGATATCAATGTATTGAGGGTTGGAATGTGGCTCGGTTTTAACCTCTTTATTATTTACAGTAAAATGGAGACTATCAATAGAACCTGTGCCAAATGTTTCCAGCTTCTTGGATCTTTCTTTATCATTTTTTATCTGCTGTATCAATGCGGTTGATCCATTTTTATAAGCATTGGGCCATATGTGAAACCAGATAAAATCAAGCGTTGAAGGAGAATTATTTTTATAAACTATTGTTTCAAAACCGGAAATAGATTTTTCTTTATCATTCAATTCAGCTTTGATATGATAACGAAGATGCTGCTGCCAGTAGTTTTCTTGTGATGATGCGGTAATAAACATTAAAAAGAGAGGTACAAAGAAGAAAAATTTCATGCTGATAATTTAGATAAATGCAAAATTGCGGATTTTCTTTATATTTAAAAAAATAGGCAATAGAAATGCATACATCTTTTACTATTTGACTCGATAAGAACCCGGCTACCTCATCGGGTAATAAAATCATACACAAGCTATCTCGTTAACCGGTAAATAAAAATTGCGGCTCGCTGTATCAATACCGGTAATTCTTTCAGGTTTATAGTTTCACCAGGTGCATGTGATCCCTTGCCACTTGGGCCAAGACCATCGATGCTGGTGATATAATCTGCGATGAAGGCGATATCGCCTGCTCCCCTTTTCATCGGGTCGCCGCCGGTTACTTCACCAAGTCCCATATCATTGTTTACTTTATTCAATACCGCCAGTAATTGCTGGTTCGCTTCGGTTGGTTCCATAGAAGGCATTGCATCTGAAAAAACAATCTCTGCTCTTGTACCCGGCAGATTTCCATTCTCAACAATACTTTTCATTTTTACCCGCACTTCCCTTCTTTGTTTTTCGCCCAGGAAACGAACATCTCCCAATGCAATTGTTTTAGAAGCAATGATATTATCCTTTCCATATACACGCACATTATCCGTGGAATCAACCAGTGTTGTACCGCCTGCAATCAAACCCGGATTAAAGGTTAAATATTTTTCAGTGCTTAATGCTTTTCTGAATGAATCAATGATCCTTGTCGCTTCATAGATGGAACCATAGCCGGCCTTTTCTCCGAAAATACCAGATGAGTGTGCTTGTATGCCGTAGACATAAAGGTTCCATGTATCCGCACCACGCCTGCCGGTACATACTGTGTTCAATGTGCCAGCTTCAAAGCTTAAGGCCAAATCATGCAGTTTTGCTTTTTCAATCACATCTGCTCTTGTTACCGCTGCGGGCTGCCCTCCTGTTTCTTCATCGCCCGTCAGGTATGTGGTAATCGTCACATTTTTTAATAAACCCAGTGAATGCAATGCCTGCAATGCGGCAACAATTACTACATCGCCCCCTTTATCATCCACTACGCCCTGTCCTGTTGCAGTAGAATCATTCAATAGCCTGAATGGATTGGATGGCATGTCCGGCTCAAATACTGTATCTAAATGAGCCAGCAATAATAATTTCTTTCCTTTTTTTCCTTTACGCGAAGCAACGAGATGGCCTGCACTTTTTATTGAATCAGGCAGTTTGATCCATTCCGTAGTGAACCCCATTTTATCAAATTCATCTTTCAGCAGGTTGCCGCCTTTGCGTACACCTTCTGTATTGAAAGTGCCAGCATTGATGTTTACAAAATCTTCAAGCAACCGTAGCGTTTCCGGCATTTGCGTATTGATAACATCAATTATTTTTTTCTCATCTTTTGATAAGCGCTGCGCGTTGATTGCTGGTGCAAAACATATTGCTGAAAAAAGAATAAGAATATTTTTCATTTACCGGGTTTTAAAATTCTGTGGGAAGATAAATAAAATGCCGTGTTGCAAAGTCAGGTTTGCAATTCATGAATTGATATCAAGGGTTCAATATAAATTTTTATTGCCTATGCTGTCTAATCTTTTAATTTTTTTCCTAAAATTTGGCAACATGCCAGAAGGTATTAGTATTGCAGATCCTTTTGGCCTATCCGAACGAATAAAGAATTGAATAAAATGAAAATATTTAACCTTTAGAGAAAGCAAGCGGTTAAAAAAGATGCACTCAGTTGCAAGAAAAAGGTGAGACTGGATCAGCGGAGTATATAGATAACGCCATTAACATTTTGCCTGTACTGACCTGATTTAAGTGCGCCTCCATATCCTTTCGGATCAAGTGATGTACCCCATACATAAGCAAAGCTGCCAATGCTTTTTACTTTACCTTGTATGTATTTATCATCAAATTTTGAATGGTAAACTAATTTAGTAGGGCCCACTGATTTTAATTTTCCTCTTGACCCCTCATCTTCAAACTGCGAATAATAATCAAACGAAATAGTACCGGCTGTTTTGAGTTTGCCTTTAAAAGCGGGATTATCAAAGCGTGAGTAATAATCAAGGACAAGCCTGCCGATTGTTTTTATTTTACCGGGTTTATCATCCAGTTCGAGGGAGTTATAATATGTAAATGAACAGGTACCGATAGATTTTATTTTTCCCCTGTAAGCAGAATCTACTTCATTGCCATAATAGTCTATGCGTCCCATATAAGCCTGAAGTTTGGGTGCATAATAATTACTGGATCGTTCTGACTGTAATTCGGTTCCCCATTCCAGCAACTTGCCATCTTCAGACACCCTGAGCAAAATACCCTGATCGGTGATGAATGAAAAATAAGAAAGTGAAGATGCATTTGCCAGGCTAACCTGGCTCAATGATTGTGAATGGCTATATACTGCAAGCAATAAAAAAGGGATGGCGGAAAGAATACGTTTCATACTATTCGTTTACAATGAAATAAAATTAAATAAATGGCGTAGTCCCTGCAATAGGAGTTCTACGGTACAGCGGGCTTCATACAAAGGATCAAAAAATATAAAGAGGCTGTATACAGATATTTTAATTTCTGCCTTAGATCTTGTTGATGCTTTTTTGCTTGTTACTAAAAAGGTATTGAAAAAGCTCTTTGTCAAAGCGTAT